>JBFGOX010000070.1:0-9409 GCA_041565015.1 Burkholderiaceae bacterium | reverse complement strand
TGCCGGCCTCGCTGACGGTGATGGTGCCGAACCTGATCCTCGAAGTGTGCCTGGCCATTCCGCTGGCGATGGCGGTGGCGTATTTCCGCGGCACGCTGATCGACCGTTCGATCGTCATCGTCTGCGTGCTGGCGATGTCGATCTCGTTCCTCGTCTACATCATCGTCGGCCAGTACCTGTTCGCCTTTCTGCTCGGCTGGTTTCCGGTGCAGGGCTGGAGCGACAGCTTCTGGAAGAATCTCACGACCTACGCGCCGCTGCCGATCATCCTCGCCACGGCCGTAAGCCTGGCACCGCAGACGCGGCTTTACCGCACCTTCTTTCTCGACGAGATCGGCCACGACTACGTGCGCACGGCGCGCGCCAAGGGCCTGGACGAGCGGCGCATCATGTTCACCCACGTGCTGCGCAACGCGATGATTCCGATCCTGACCAACGTCGCGCTGCTGCTGCCCGGGATTTTCGCCGGTGCCTTCCTGATCGAGATCTTCTTCTCGATCCCCGGCCTGGGCCGCGAGATCTACCTGGCGGTGAACCGCAGTGACTACCCGGTGATCCAGGCCGTGACCGTCTACCTGGCGGCGCTGACGATGATCATCAACCTGGTGACCGACGT
This sequence comes from Burkholderiaceae bacterium, assembly GCA_041565015.1. Taxonomy (GTDB): domain Bacteria; phylum Pseudomonadota; class Gammaproteobacteria; order Burkholderiales; family Burkholderiaceae_F; genus JADJWR01. The sequence continues at coordinate 8,793 of JBFGOX010000070.1, read as the reverse complement.
GCTGTACAAGTTCGTCGACCCGCGCGTGGTGCTGCGCTGATGGCGGTGGCGGTCGAACGGTACGTGGCCGAACCGGCCGAGCGCTCGCAGGGTGTGTGGGGCGCGGCGTGGAAGCGGCTGCGCGCCGACCACGTCGGCGTCGCCTGCCTGGCGATCGTCGGCGCCTTCCTGCTGCTGATCCTGCTGTCTTCGGTCGGCCTCGTCGCCGGCGGCTGGCAGCTTGAAAAGGGCGTGCCTTACGCCAATCCGGCCTTCCTCGGCGACCGGCCGAACATCGAGGCGCAGGCGGTCGATCTCGTTGCGCCCAAGGGTCCGCCGGTGGACATCAGTGACGTCGACCCCCTGGCGCCGAAGTACGACGAATGGAAGAAGCGCGCAGCCGAGATCCAGACCATTTCGCCGCCGCGCGCGGAAACGCTGCTGTTTGGCGGCGACCGCTGGGGCCGCGACGTGCTGGCCAAGGCGGTCAAGGGTGCACAGATCTCGATTTTCGTGGGCGTGTTCGCAGCGCTGCTCGCCACGCTGATCGGCACCGTGCTCGGTGCGACCGCCGGCTACTTCGGCGGCCGCGCCGGCGACCTGCTCGAATGGGTCTACAACGTCTTCACGGCGATCCCGGGCATCCTGCTGATCTTCGCGATTGCCGCGGTGGTCGGCCGCGGCATCGACACCGTCATCTACATCCTCGGCCTCACGGGCTGGACCGGCATCTACCGGCTGGTACGCGCCGAGTACATCAAGCACGGCACGCGCGAATACGTGCGCGCCGCGCAGGCGATCGGCGCCTCGCACGCCTCGAGGATGTTCGTGCACATCCTGCCCAACATCAGCCACGTGGTGCTGGTCCAGCTGTCGCTGCTGGTGGTCGGCTTCATCAAGGCCGAGGTGATCCTGTCGTTCCTCGGTCTTGGCGTGCCGATCGAGATGGTCTCGTGGGGCACGATGCTGGCCGAGGCGCAGACCGAACTGGTGATCGGCAAGTGGTGGCAACTGGCCGCGGCCACATTGTTCATGGCGGTGTTCCTGACCGCCTTTTCGCTGCTGACCGACGCGCTGCGCGACGCGCTCGATCCGAAGCTGCGCTAGGCACATGACCAACCTCGTTTCCGTCCGCGACCTGCACGTGTCGTTCCGCCTCGGCAAGACGAAGGTCGTCGAGGCCGTGCGCGGCATCAGCTTTGACGTTCCGGAGAATTCCACGGTTGCGCTGGTGGGCGAATCGGGCTCGGGCAAGAGTGTGTCGGCGATGTCGATCGTGCGGCTGCTGCCCGACAACGCGATCGTCGCCGCGGCGAGCCGCGTCGATTTTGGCGGCGCCAATCTGCTCGCCGCGCCGATCGACAGGTTGCGCGATATCCGCGGCAAGGAGATCACCGTCGTCTTCCAGGAGCCGATGAGCTCGCTGAACCCGGTGTTCAGCGTCGGCACGCAGATCGCCGAGGTGCTGCGGCTGCATCTGGGCCTGTCCGCCGCGCAGGCGACCGACCGGGTCATCGAACTGCTGACCGAGGTCGGCATTCCCGAGCCGAAAGCGCGCGTCGACAGTTTTCCGCACGAGCTGTCAGGCGGGCAGCAGCAGCGGGTGATGATCGCGATGGCGATTGCCTGCGAACCGAAGCTGCTGATCGCAGATGAACCGACCACCGCGCTCGACGTGACCGTGCAGCGGCAGATACTCGAACTCATTGCGAAGCTGCAAGACAAGCACCGGATGAGCGTGCTTTTCATCAGCCACGACCTGGGCGTGGTCGGCGAGATCGCCGACCACGTGGTGGTGATGCGCGAAGGCACGGTGCGCGAGTCCGGCCCGGTGGCGTCGATCTTCAGTGCGCCGCGCGACACCTATACGCGCGCACTGCTCGCCTGCCGGCCGCGGCTCGATGCCAAACCGAAGCGGCTGCCGGTCATCGACGATTTCATGGCTGGCGGCGGAAGGCCGATCGTGGTCGGCGAAAACCGCGTGGCGCGGCCGGCCGAGGACAAACCGCTCATTGAGGCACGCGGCCTGCGCAAGGTTTACAGGCTGAAGACCGGCCTGTTTGCACGCAAGTCGATCGAAGCGGTGCAGGAGGCGAGTTTCACGCTGTCGCGCGGCCGCACGCTGGGCGTGGTCGGCGAGTCCGGTTCGGGCAAGACGACCATCGGCATGCTGCTGATGCGGCTCGTCGATGCCAGCGCCGGGGAGGTTCTGTTCGAGGGCACCGATTTGCTGCGGCTGTCCGACGCCCAGATGATGGCCTACCGGCGGCGGATCCAGATCATTTTCCAGAACCCTTACGCCAGCCTCAATCCCCGCTTCACCGTCGGCCAGATCCTGACCGAGCCGATGAAGATACACCGCATCGGCAGCAGCGATTCGGATCGCCTCGATCGCGCGCTGGCGCTGGCCCGCCGTGTCGGCCTGCCGGCCGACAGCATCCACAAGTATCCGCACGAGTTCTCCGGTGGCCAGCGCCAGCGCATCGCCATCGCCCGCTGCCTGTCGATGCAGCCCGAGGTGCTGATCTGCGACGAATCGGTCTCGGCGCTCGACGTGTCGGTGCAGGCCACCGTGCTGAACCTGCTGCTCGACCTGCAGGACGAGTTCGGCATCAGCTATCTGTTCATCAGCCACGACCTGGCGGTCGTGAAATACATGGCCGACGACATGCTGGTGATGAACAACGGTGCGATCGTCGAGCGCGGCAGCGCGGAGTCGGTGTACGAGGCGCCGCAGCACGAGTACACGAAGAAGCTGCTGCGCTCGATTCCCGTCGGCTACCGGCCGGCGCACGGCTGAGCCGGCGCGGCTGCGCGATGTTCGGCGCCGCCGGTCCCCCCAAGGAACGCCTGGCGGCGGGCCTGGCGCGAGTGATCGAACTGCGCCGGGAATTGCACGCCGATCCGCCGCTGGCCGAGCGATGGCTTGCTGTCAAGCGTTGGCAGGGTCGGCGGCTGGCGCGCACCTATCCCGACCTGCTCGCCTCGGCACGCTATCGGCCGGCGTGCGAGTTCTTTCTCGACGAACTGTACGGCACCAAGGATTTCGAAAGCCGCGACCAGGAGGCGCTGCGCGTCGTGCCGAAGCTCGCGCGCATGCTGCCGGAACGCGCGGTCGAAACGATGGCGCTGGCGGTCGAACTCGACGAAACGTCGGAGTTGCTCGACGCGCGCCTGGCGCGGGTGATCAGGTTGCCGGTCGACGCCGACGGCTACGCTCGCGCCTATCGCGAAACCGGCACCTTGCACGAGCGCAGGCTGCAGATCGAGACGGTCGAGCGCATCGGTCTGACGCTGGAGAAGCTGGCGCGAATCCCGTTGCTGTCGGGCATGCTGCACATGATGCGCGCACCCGCGGAAGCGGCCGGCTTCGGCCATTTGCATCGCTTCCTGCAAAACGGTTTCGACGCGTTCAGGTCGATGGGATCAGCGGGCGAATTTCTGCGCACCATCAGCCACCGCGAGACCGCGCTGATGCAAGCGCTGTTCGCCGGCCGTACGGAGGAACTGGAAAGGCCCGAACTGCTCAGTCGCGGATAACCCGCGTGCCGAGCAGACGGTCGTGCAGCAACTGGCGGTTCGGGTCGAAGCGGGCGGTCAGCAGCATCAGCAGAACGGAGGCAACGATCGCGGTCAGGTTCGAAAGCACGCTGGCGCCGGCAAGGGCGACGAAGACCAGCCCGGGCACGAACAGGTTCCACGCCAGCAGGTAGCGCAACACGGCGCGCCTAGGCGAGAGGCGGCGGCCGTCGGCATCGACGAGGCGCAGGCGCCAGGACTTCATGGCCAGCGTCTGGCCGGCGCGGACCCAGCAAAAGACGAAGTAGGCGCCGATGGCGAAAAACAGCAGCGCCTGCAGTGACCAACGCCGCCACGGCGGCAGCGGGTATTGCCAGCCGGTGAGCAGCAACAGCGCATAGCTGACGACGAACACGACCCCGAACAGGAGTACGGCCTCGTAGGTCATCACCGCCACGCGCAGCAGCAGGCCGGGATTGCGCCCGGATTCGGTCGGACGACGGTGGCGCTCGGAGGAAGTGGCGTTCAGCGGACGGCTCGGCAGGAAATGTTCAGCAGGAATGTCGGCGACAACGCGGTCGCCGCACGCCTTCGCGCCAGGTTACGGCTTGCCCGCCGGCTTGCCGGCGTCCTTTCGCTTGCTTGCCTCGCCCAGTTCCTTCTTCTTGTCCGGCGGCAGCGCCTTGTACTGCTGTACCGCCGCTTCGCGGCTTTCCAGGGGCAACTCGTATGCGCGCTGGAAGTTTTCCCTCGCCGTTTGCCGTTGCTGAGGGGTCAGCTTGGCGAACTCGGCCATGCGCTCATGCAGCCGCGCCTTGCCGTCAGCCGACAGCCGTGGGTACTTTTCAGCGATATCCAGCCACTTTCGCTTGCGATCAGCCGTCATGGTCGACCACTGGCCGGCCAACGGCGCCAGTGCCTCCCGTTGCTGGGCGGTCAGCGACGACCAGGCCGGCGCACTCTCGCCGGCGGGGCGCGGCTGCGAATAGACGGGAGCGGCGAGGAGCCCCGCCGCGAAAATGACAGCAAGCAGCAGGGTGCGTCGCATGCGCAAACGCTTACCGGGATCGGCGTTCAGCCTGCAGCAGCGCGCCGAAACTTCTGTCGGCGTAGGCGTCCAGTGGGCCCTCGTCGAGCAGGACGGCGAAGTCGAGGGCGGCCAGGTGCTGGATCTCGCGCTCATGCTGCCAATCGGAGATCGCCATGAAGCCCACCACCAGGGCGATGAGCGGCGCCACCAATCCGGCCCCGCGCAGCCAGCGCCACAACCCGCCGCCCTCGCTCGGCGTTCCGGAGACGGTGGCCAGCTGCAGGGCAGGCAGGCGCACGGTGGCCGGCCCGGACCGGCGCAGCCGGCCCAGCGCCTTGTTGCGCGCCTGTTCCAGGCGGAAGACAGTCCGGTAGTCCAGCCGTTCGGCGCCCTCGTTCAGGGCCTGCCGGATCCGGAACTGAAATTCCTCATCTTTCATAGTGTTATGCCGCGCTCTTGCAGCGCCTTGGCCAGTGCGTGCGTGGCCCGCGAGCAATGGGTTTTGACGCTGCCCTCAGAGCAACCCATGACCGCAGCCGTTTCAGCGACATCCAGGTCCTCCCAGTAACGAAGGAGGAAGGCTTCCCGTTGACGGGCCGGCAGCTTGGCCACTTCCTGCTCGATGATTACGACGACCTGTTCCCTCTCGTAAGTCGTCTCGGTGCTTTCCGACCTTGCATCGTCGATTGTCTCCAGGGTCTCGAGCGGGTCGGCGTCGGGTTCGTCGGCGGGATTGAGCGCCGAAAACAGGGTTATCCAGTTCGACCGGACCTTGTTGCGGCGGAAAAAATCATAGATCGCGTTCTGCAGGATGCGGGTGAACAGCAGCGGCAGCTCGGCCGCCGGCCGGTCGCCGTAGTGCTCGGCGATCTTGAGCATGGCGTCCTGAACGATATCCAGCGCGTGCGAGTCGTCGCGCACGGCGAAGACCGCCTGCTTGAACGCACGGCGTTCGACGCCGGCCAGGAACTCGGACAGTTCTTCTCGGGTGGCCATCCAGGCGGGGCCGGGAAGCGATGACGCCCCTCAGGCCAGCCGTTGCAAAAGCGACGCATGCTAGCAAAGGCACTTCGTCGCCAACCGCATCGTCGGCACTTGCCAGAACGCGTCATCGGGTCGAACGGTTGTTTGCCGATCCTGATGCGCTGCAGTATCGTTGCCGATCTTGCACCACAAGAACGCCATTAGCCCGGAGCAGCCCAACCCGTTGCATCGAAACAGCTAAACGCGCTCGCCGCACCGCCGGCCACAAGCCGGTACGGAACGGCATCCAATCAATCTCCCGTGGATCTTGAGAGGAGTCGCAGCATGCAGTCCACCAGCGCGGAAACCGCCGCCATCAATCGGCCGGAAACGCAAACTGAACAGATCACGGGCGCCGAGATCGTCGTGCGGTGCCTGGTCGAAGAAGGGGTCGAGCACGTTTTCGGGTATCCCGGCGGCGCGGTCCTCTACATCTACGACGAAATCTTCAAGCAGGACAAGTTCCAGCACATCCTGGTGCGGCACGAGCAGGCGGCCGTGCACGCGGCCGACGCCTATTCGCGCTCGAGCCAGAAGACCGGCGTGGCGCTGGTCACCAGCGGGCCGGGCGTCACCAATGCCGTGACCGGGATCGCCACCGCCTATATGGATTCGGTGCCGCTGGTCATCATCACCGGGCAGGTGCCGACGCACGCGATCGGTCAGGACGCGTTCCAGGAGTGCGACACGGTCGGCATCACGCGGCCCTGCGTGAAGCACAACTTCCTCGTCAAGGACGTGCGCCAGCTCGCCTCGACGATCGCCAAGGCATTCTTCATTGCCCGCAGTGGCCGACCGGGGCCGGTGCTGGTCGACATCCCCAAGGATGTCTCCGCCATGAAAGCCGAGTTCAGCTACCCCAAGTCCGTCGAAATGCGCTCCTACAATCCGGTCACCAAGGGGCATCAAGGCCAGATCAAGAAGGCGGTGCAGCTGCTGCTCGCCGCCGAGCGGCCGATGATCTACACCGGCGGCGGCGTGATCCTGTCCGATTCGGCCGAGCTGCTGAATCGGCTCGTTGCGCGGCTTGCATTTCCGTGCACCAACACGCTGATGGGTCTGGGCGGCCTGAAGGCCTCGGACCCGCGCTTCGTCGGCATGCCCGGCATGCACGGCACCTACGAAGCGAACATGGCGATGCAGGACTGTGACGTGCTGCTGGCCATCGGCACGCGGTTCGACGACCGCGTCATCGGCAACCCGAAGCACTTCGCGCAGAACCAGCGCAAGATCGTCCACATCGACGTCGATCCGTCGTCGATCTCAAAGCGGGTGAAGGTCGACGTGCCGATCGTCGGCGACGTCAAGGAAGTGCTGACCGAATTGCTGGCGCAACTGGAAGCGTCACCGGCGCGACCCAATGAAGTGGCGCTGAAGCAGTGGTGGGAACGGATCAACGACTGGCGCAAGCGCGATTGCCTGAAATACGACCGGGCGAGCAGCGTGATCAAGCCGCAGCACGTGGTCGAGACGCTGTGGAAGGTCACCAACGGTGACGCGTTCATCACCTCGGACGTCGGACAGCACCAGATGTGGGCGGCGCAGTACTACCGCTTCGACAAGCCGCGGCGCTGGATCAACTCCGGCGGGCTTGGCACGATGGGCGTTGGCCTGCCGTACGCGATGGGCGTGCAGATGGCCAATCCGGGCGCCCAGATCGCGGTCATTACCGGCGAGGCGTCGGTGCAGATGTGCATCCAGGAACTGTCGACCTGCAAGCAGTACGACCTGACGCCGAAGATCGTCAATCTGAACAACCGATACCTCGGCATGGTGCGGCAGTGGCAGCAGATCGACTACGGCAGCCGCTATTCGCACTCGTACATGGACGCGCTGCCGGACTTCGTCAAGCTCGCCGAAAGTTACGGCCATGTCGGCATGCGGATCGAAAAGCCGGCCGAGGTCGAGGCGGCGTTGCGCGAGGCGTTCACGACGCACAAGGACCGTCTCGTGTTCCTCGATTTCATCACCGACCAGACCGAGAACGTCTGGCCGATGGTCAAGGCGGGCCGGGGGCTGACCGAAATGCTGCTCGGTTCAGAGGACCTATGAACGACCCCCACGCTCACTTCGTTTGCTGTTCCGCCGCCGGGCGTGCATGCCCGGCCGGCTCGGCAGGCATTCGCCGGCACGCAGGCGCCGGCGCGTGTCCGGCCTCGCCGCCCGAGGGGCATCGAGTGCCCTTCCGGCGGCCGGGTGGGCACTGAAATGCGACACATCATTTCGGTCCTGCTGGAAAACGAGCCGGGTGCGCTGTCGCGGGTGGTCGGTCTGTTCTCGGCGCGCGGCTACAACATCGAGACGCTGACCGTGGCGCCGACCGAGGACGCGTCGTTGTCGCGGATGACGATCGTCACCACGGGTTCCGACGACATCATCGAGCAGATCACCAAGCACTTGAACCGCCTGATCGAGGTGGTCAAGGTGGTCGACCTGACCGAAGCCGACTACACCGAGCGCGAGCTGATGCTGATCAAGCTGCGCGCGGTCGGCAAGGAGCGCGAGGAGATGAAGCGGATGGCGGACATCTTCCGCGGCCGCATCATCGATGTCACCGAGCGGACCTACACGATCGAATTGACCGGCAACACGGACAAGCTCGACGCATTCATCCGCGCCGTCGACCGCGCCGCGATCCTCGAGACCGTGCGCACGGGCAGTTCGGGCATCGGCCGCGGCGAGCGGATTCTCAGGGTCTAGGAGCGGCGGTCCTTTTTCGTGGCTTTTGAAATTGCGCGCCGCGCCGGGCCGCTCCCAGGCGGCGCGCACCAACTGCAGCACTTCGCGCGCTCGTGCGCCGCGAAGCGTCGCGTACACGCGAAGTGAAGGAGAGTTATGAAGGTCTATTACGACAAGGACGCCGATCTGTCGCTGGTCAAGGGCAAGCATGTGGCGATCGTCGGCTACGGTTCGCAGGGGCACGCACACGCGATGAACCTGAAGGACTCGGGCGTCAAGGTGACGGTGGCGCTGCGCCAGGGCGGCGCGTCGTGGAACAAGGCGGTCAACGCCGGCTTCACGGTCAAGGAGGTCGCCGATGCGGTCAAGGATGCCGACATCGTGATGATCCTGCTGCCGGACGAGAACCACGCCGACGTCTATAGGCAGTCGATCCACGACAACGCAAAGCAGGGCGCGGCGCTGGCGTTTGCGCACGGCTTCAACATCCACTACGGCCAGGTGCAGCCGCGCGAGGACCTCGACGTGATCATGGTGGCACCGAAGGCGCCCGGCCACACCGT
>JBFGOX010000069.1:0-9414 GCA_041565015.1 Burkholderiaceae bacterium | reverse complement strand
GCGCTGGATGAACTCGAAGAAAACGGGGCCCAGCAGCGTGTTCGAGAAGATCTGCAGCAGCAGCCGCTGATGGCCGCCTGAGTTCGCGCCTGCGGCATCGCCGCTCCGTGGGGGCTCGCCGGCTTGGGCCTTGCCGCCGCCGTCGACGCTGCCGTCGAGCAGGATGCCGCGCGCCTGCAGTTCGGCGGCGTTTTCGCCGTGCCCGGGCAGGCGCTCGGCGAGCATCTTGTAGTAGGTCGCCGGCGGCGCGCTCATCATCGGCACCCCCGCTGCCCGCAGGCTGTCGACGCTGGCCAGCAGGTCGTCGGTCAGCAGCGCGATGTGCTGGATGCCTTCGCCGTTGAACTGCATGAGGAACTCCTCGATCTGTCCGGTGTTCTTCGAGGCCTCCTCGTTCAGCGGGATGCGGATCTTGCCGTCCGGCGCGGTCATCGCCTTCGACGTCAGTCCCGTGTACTCGCCCTTGATGTCGAAGTAGCGAATCTCGCGGAAACTGAACAGCCGCTCGTAGAAGCCCGCCCAGTACGCCATGCGGCCGCGATAGACGTTGTGCGTCAGATGGTCGATCAGCTTCAGCCCGTGCCCGCGCGGATGGCGCTCGACGCCGTCGAGCCACTCGAAATCGATGTCGTAGATCGACCGGCCCTCTTCGAAGCGGTCGATCAGGTACAGCGGCGCTCCGCCGATGCCCCTGATTGCCGGCAGCCGCAGTTCCATCGGGCCGGTCGGCATGTCCATCGGCTGCGCGCCCAGTTGCAGCGCGCGCGCGTAGGCCTTGTGTGAATCCCTGACGCGAAACGCCATGCCGCAGGCCGACGGGCCATGCTCGGCCGCGAAATAGGCGGCCGCGCTTTTCGGTTCATTGTTGATGATGAAGTTGATCTCGCCCTGCCGATACAGGGCGACGTCCTTCGAGCGGTGGTTCGCCACCCGGCTGAAGCCGAGTTTCTCGAAGACAGCTTCCAGCACGCCGGCGGTCGGTGAGGCGAACTCGACAAACTCGAAGCCCGCCAGCCCCATCGGGTTGTCGAAAAGATCGGCCATCTTCGGTGCTCCTGATTTCCGGTGTGTAAACAGTAGGTCGACCGCGCGCGACGTCTCGCCAGCCGGCGGCGCGATGATTGCGTTCAGCGCAGATTCAGCATCGTTCCCGGCAACCACAACGCGATCTGCGGCCAGATCATCACCAGCGCCAGGCCGACGATCATCAGCAGCACGAACGGCGCGGAGCCGCGAACGATCTGCGCCATCGGCGCCTTGGTGATTGCCTTGATCGTGAACAGGTTCATGCCGACCGGCGGCGTGATCATCGCCAGTTCCAGGTTGATGACCAGCAGCACGCCGTACCAGATCGGGTTGATGCCCAGGTGCAGCATCACCGGCACGATCACCGGTGTGGTGATCAGGATGATGGCGATCGACTCGAGGAACATGCCGAGGATGAAGATCAGCACCATCATCGTGATCAGGAAGCCGGTCACGCCGATGTCCAGCGCCACCACCGACTCGACGATCTGCTGCGGGATGCGCATCTTGGTCAGCACGAAGCCGAAGACCGAGGCGCCGGCCAGGATCATGAACAGCATCGCCGAGGTCCGGCTCGAATCGACCGCCGACTGCCAGATGCCGCTGAAGCCGACCGTGCGGTAGATCACGCAGGCGACGAACAGCGCCAGCGCCGCGCCGGCAGCCGCGGCCTCGGTCGCGGTGAACACGCCCGCGTACATGCCGCCGAGCACGAACACCGGCAGCGATATGGCCCACAGCGAACGGCGGATTGCCACGATGGCCTCGCGCAGGCTGGCGCGCGGCTCGCGCTCGATGTGGCGGTGATGAATCGCCGTCGACGCCATGCTCCAGGCGACGAAGATCGCCGCCAGCATCAGCCCCGGGATCAGCCCGGCCATGAACAGGCCGCCGATCGAGGTGTCGGTGGTCACGCCGTAGAGCACCATCGGCCCCGACGGCGGGATCAGGATGCCCAGCGTGCCGCCGGCGGCGACCAGCCCGTACGCCACCTTGGGGTCGTAGCCGTAGCGGACCATCTGTGGAATCGCTACCGCGCCGATCGTCAGCGCGGTGGCGACACTCGAACCCGAGATCGCGGCAAAGATCGTGCAGGCCGCGATGGTGGCGATGCCCAGACCGCCGGGAAGATGTCGCGTCAGCGTGTAGGCGGTGTTGTAAAGATCGTCGACGATGCGGCCGCGGATCATGATGTGCGCCATGAAGGCGAACAGCGGGATCGCCACCAGCAGGTAGCGGTTGACTTCGCCGAAGATGACCTCGGTGACCGAACCCAGCCCGCCCTGCGTGATCACCAGCATGGCGCCGCCGAACAGCGACAGCCCGGCGAAGATCGGCAGGCCGGTGAACAGCAGCAGCACCAGCGCGATGAAGATCAGCGCGATCGTCACTGGCGCGGCTCCGGGCCGTGCGCGGAATCGGCCAGCGACGGGGCACCGAGCGCGAGGCGAACCAGCGCCTCGATCGCGGTCAACAGCATCAGCAGCCCGCCCAGCGGCAGCAGCAGCATCAGCCAGTACACCTGCAGTTCGAGATGTCCTTCGGTGACGATGCCGAGCATCTTCGAGAACATCGCCGTCTGCCAGCCGTTGATGATGAAGATCAGCGCCACGGCGAGCACCGAAGCCGACGACCAGGCCTGTAGCCACAGCCTGGCGCGGCCGCTGAGGTTGGCGGTGACCAGATCGACGCCGATATGCTCGCCCCGGCGCAGAACCTCGGCCGCCGCCAGCATGACGATGCCGACCAGCATGAAGCCGACCACTTCGTCGACCCACACCGGCGGTCGGTTGAACACATAACGCATCACCACCGACCAGGCGATCAGCGCGAGCGACACCAGCACGCCGGCGGCAGAGACCGTCATCGCCGCGCTGTTGAGCAGCGCGATGCAGCGGCCGAGCAGGCGCAATGGCACCGGCTCGCCGCCAGCATCAGGACTGCTGCGCTCCGGTTTCACGGCTGCTGGCCACTGCGCTCGCGTCGGGACAACACGGTCGTGCCGCCGGCAGGCGTCCCACCGGCGGCAACGCGGGCGCCGTTCAGAGCTTGCGGATCAGTTCGATCAGCTTGGCGCCGTCGGGGCTGGCCTCGTTGAATTCCTTGATCACCGCCGGCTGCATCGCCTCGGCCATGGCCTTTTCCTGCGCCTTCGTCAGCACGGTGACGTTCATGCCCTTGTCGCGCAGCGCCTTGATGTCATCGGCGGGAATGTCGTCGCTTTTCGGCAGCAGACGCTGCTCGGCCGCCCGGGCTGCCGCCTCGATGCCCTTGCGAACGTCGGCCGGCAGCTTGTCCCACCAGGCTGGGTTCACGATCAGGTTGTCGTAGGCGAGGATGATCGTCGAGGCGACGCCGAACTTCTGCACCTCGTAGAAGCGCCGGCTGAACGCCGCTTCAACGCCGGTGAAACCGGCGTCGATGACGCCAGTTTGCAGCGCCTGATAGACCTCGGAGCCCGGCATCGCCGACGGCGACGCACCCATCGCCGACAGCCCGGCGTCAAAGAGTTTCGACAGGCCGCGGATCTTCACGCCCTTGAAGTCCTCGGGCTTGATCAGCGGCGCCTTGTTGGAGGTGAAGATGCCATCGTTGGCGTCGACGATCCAGGCAATGTTCTTGACGCCCTTGGCTTCCATCTTGGCGTCGAGCATCTTCGCGGCGTCGGAACCGGGGAACTTCTTCATCTTGTCGACCGACGACATGAAGTACGGAATGATCGTGACGTTCATCTCCGGAATCGTGCCGCCCCACTGGAAACTGAGCACGATCGCCGATTCGATCTTGCCGCCGGCCACCGCAGCGTGATGCTGGTTCGGCTTGAACAGCTGCGCGGCGCCGAAGATCTGCACCTCGACCTTGCCGTTGGTGTTGGCCTTCACGTCGGCGGCGAACTGCTCCATGTTCTTGGCCGAGTGGTGGGTCGGCGGAAACTGGTGGCTGAGCCGCATCGTGTAATCGGCGGCGAAGGCGCCGGTCGTGCACGCCGCGGCCAGCGCCGCGATACCGAGCTTGATCGTCAGGTTCATTCGTGTCTCCTCGTTGTGGGTCAAAGCCGGATCAGGCAACCGAAGCGCCGGCACGCAGCGCTTCGATCTCCTGCGGACCATAACCGAGTTCGGCCAGCAGTTCATTCGAATGCTCGCCCTTGGCCGGCGGCTGCAGCCGCACGCCGAGGCGCTTGCCGCCGAGTGTGATCGGGCACAGCGTCGTCTGCGTCACCTCGCCGGCCCGCTCGCCGTCGGGGATGCGGATCTCGGCAAGCCCGCCGGTGGCGCGCAGGTGCGGATCATCGAACAGGTCTTCCGGGCGGGCAATCGGGGCAAACGGCAGCCCGTGCCGTTCGAAGATCGCGCCGATCTCGGCCGCACCGTAGCGGGCGAAGCGTTGCCGCAGGTCGGCCAGCAGCCGCGGCCGCTGGCGCACGCGCTCGTTGTTGGTGGCGAACTGCGGATCCGCCTTCAGGTCGGCGAAGCCGAAGGCATCGCACATCGTCGCCCACTGCGAATCGCTGACCGCGGCGAGGAAGATCTGCTCGCCGTCCTTGACGGTGAACACGTCGTACACCGCCCACGACGAGATGCGATCGGGCATCGGCGCCGGCGCCTGGCCGGTCAGCGCGTACTGCAGCATGTGCTGGCCGACCAGGAACACGTTGTTCTCGAACAGCGCCGAGGCCACTTCCTGGCCACGGCCGGTGACGGCACGCTGCATCAGCGCCGCCATCGCGCCGATGGCGCCGAACATCCCGCCCATGATGTCGTTGACCGACGAGCCGACGCGCAGCGGATCGCCGGGCCGGCCGGTCATGTAGGCCAGCCCCCCCAACATCTGCACCACCTCGTCGAGTGCCGTGCGGTGTTCGTACGGGCCGGGCAGGAAGCCCTTGTGGCTGACGTAGATCAGCCGTGGATTGATTTCCTTCAGCGTCGCGTAGTCGAGGCCGTACTTCGTCATCATGCCGGGCCTGAAGTTCTCGGCGACGACATCCGCGGTCGCGACCAGCCTGCGTGCGACCTCGAGGCCCTTGGGGCTGCGCAGATCGAGCGCGATGCTCTTCTTGTTGCGGTTGAACATCGGAAAGAAGCCGGCACCGGCGCCGAGCAGGTGCCGCGTGCGGTCGCCTTCGATCGGCTCGACCTTGATCACGTCGGCGCCGAGATCGGCGAGCACCATGCCGCAGGTCGGCCCCATCACCATGTGCGTGAATTCGACCACGCGCACGCCGGCCAGCGGCAGCGGCGCGTCGTTCGGGCCCTCGGCTTTCTCCGTCTTCATCGCGTCCTCGTCATGCGGCCGCCGCGGCAGGCGACACGCCCGGGCTTGTCTTGAAGGTCTTCGGCAGACCGGCGCGCCACAGCGTGCCGTGCGTCTGCTCACCCGCCAGCCAGCTGGCCACCTTGCCGCGCAACGTCAGCAGCCTGGGCAGATCGATACCGGTGGCGATGCCCATGCTGGCCAGCATGAAGGCGAGATCTTCGGTCGCCGCGTTGCCGCTCGCTCCCGGTGCGTGCGGACAGCCGCCGATGCCGGCGAGCGACGCGTCGAAGCGCGCCACACCGAGCTCGAGCGCAGCGTAGACATTGGCCAGCGCCAGCCCGCGCGTATCGTGAAAGTGGCCGCAGCACAAGCGCTCGCCGGCGATGCGCAGCGCCTGCTCGAACAGGTTGCTCACCTGCGCCGGATTCGCATAACCGACGGTGTCGGCGAGACTCACGCGATCGACGCCCGCGTCGAGCAGCGCCTGCATCAGACGCAGCACCTCGCTTGGCGCGACGTCGCCCTGGATCGTGCAGCCGAACGCCGTGCCGACGCCGCCCTCGAGAATCGTCCTGCTGCCCGCGGCATCGCGGGCGGCACGGATGCGGGCCACTTCGGCGACGACCTCGTCGGGCGTCCTGCGCAGATTCGCCAGGCTGTGCGCGTGGCTGGCCGATAACGGGATGATCATCAGGTCGGCCCCGCAGTCGAGCGCACGCTCGGCGCCCTTCAGATTCGGCACCAGCACCGAAGCGACGAGCCCCGGCAGCGTCTTCGCATAGGCGAGCACTTCCGCGGTGTCGGCCAGTTGCGGCAGCAGCTTCGCCGGCACGAACGAGCCGACCTCGATCTCGCGCTGGCCGGCCGTGTACGCGTCACGCACCCACTCGCATTTGCGCGCGGTCGGAACGATGGTGCCGATGCTCTGCAGTCCGTCGCGCAGTCCGACCTCGCGGATGACCACCTGACGGGGAAGGGCTTGCATCTGCACGGTCTCCGATGAGGGCATCGCGGCGCCTTCGACTGCCCGCTGCCGCGACGGAAAGGGCGCACTTTAGCCATTCCACAGCAGCGCAGCAGCGGTATTTCGGCACTTTTGGCGTTCCAGTACGGAAAGTCAGAAAATGGCCTTCGCCGATTAGCGGTTTCTGCGCCCGATGGCCTGAACCGATCATGACCCGCCCATTCGATCCGGTTACGTTGCGCCTGTTCATCACCGTCTGCGAGGAGCGCAACATCGCCCGCGCGGCGGCACGCGAGGCCATCGTGCCGTCGGCGATCAGCAAGCGGATCGCGGCCCTCGAGGCCGAGGTCGGCATCGCGCTGCTCAAGCGCGGCCGGCGCGGCATTGAACCGACCGCGGCCGGCGAGGCGCTGCTGCCGCGCGCGCGCGACGTGCTGGGCACGATGGAACGCATGCACGCCGAACTGAGCGAATTCGCCAGCGGCCTGCAGGGCAGCGTACGCGTCTTCGCGAGCCTGTCGGCGCTGTCGGAGTTCCTGCCCGATGACGTCGGCGCGTTTCTCACCGCCAACCGCCATGTCCGCGTGAGCCTGGAAGAGCGGGTCAGTTCGGAGATCGCACGCGGCGTGCGCGAGGGCGCGGTCGATTTCGGCGTTTGCTGGGACGCAGGCGATCTGCGCGGGCTGCAGACACTCGAGTACCGCAGCGATCACCTGTGCGTGGTCACCGGCCCGTCGCACCCGCTGGCCCAGCGGCGGAAGATCGCCTTCATCGACACGCTGGCACACGAGCAGATCGAAATCCAGCCGGGCAGCATCGTGCAACAGACGCTGCGGCGCGCCGCGGCCATGGCCGGACAAAGCCTCCGCCACCGCATCCAGGTATCAAACGTCGAGGCCGCCTGTCGCAATGTGGCGGCAGGGCTCGGCATCGCCATCGTCCCGCGCGAAGCGGCAGACGGTCATGCAAGGGCGCTCGGCCTCATTCTGCTGCCGCTGACCGACGCCTGGGCGCTGCGCCGCTTCGTCATCTGCCTGCGGGCGCGCGATTCGCTGACGGCCAGCGCGCGGCTGCTGGTCGACTTTCTGCACGGGCGCGCGACGGCCGACTCGGGCGACCTGGCGCGGCGCGATACGGCCGGCAGCGGAGCGCGCCGGTCAGGCCGCGCAGCGCTGCCGCGGCGGGTGCGAAAGGCCGTCTCCGGCGACGACTGAGCGCAGCCGCTTGCTGGCGGCGGCGCGCTTTCCCGCCGAAGCCGGTTCCGACGGCCCTCAGACCTTGCCGACGAAATCGCGCTTGCCGAGTTCGACCCCGGCGTGACGCAGGATGTCGTAGGCGGTGGTCATGTGGAAGAAGAAGTTCGGCAGCACCACATGCGCCAGGTATGGCAGCCCGACGTAATGTACCGGCTCGCCACGGATGGCGACTGTGACGGCGCGGTCGGCCGCGCCGTCAAAGCGTGAAGCGTCAAAACCCTGAACGAAGGCGATGGTGCGGGCGATGCGCGCGCGCAGGTCGGCGAACGTCGCTTCGTTGTCCTCCCACTTCGGCGGCTCCTCGCCGGCCAGCCGCGCGGTCGCGCCCTTGGCGAAGTCGCAGGCAATGCGCACTTGCGCCACGAGCGGGAACATGTCCGGCGCCAGTCGCATGTTGACGAGCACCGCCGGGTCGATCTTCTTCGCCGCGGCGAATGCCTCGCCCTTGTCGAGGATCGCCGACAGGTTGCCCAGCGACCTGACGAAAATGGGAACGCTCATTGCGAACATCGAGATCTGCATGGTTCCGGCCCTCTTCAGGTTTTCCTGCGCTTGCGCAACGCCAGCAGCGTGCCGCGGCAGTCCTTCGCGCCGCACAGGCAGCGGTACTGTTTTTTCAGCGTCGGCGTGATCCGGTCGTCGATGATCAGGCCGTAGTCGTAGAAGAGTTCTTCGCCCGCCTTGATGTTGCGCCGCGCCTCGATGAAGACGCGGCCGTCGTCCTCTTCCGTTTCGCAGTTCGGATCACAGGAATGGTTGATCCAGCGCGCCGCATTGCCGTTGACGTTGGCGTCGATCACGTGCTTGCCGTCGTCGAGCGAAAAGTAGAAGGTGTGGTTCGGATCATCCGGGTCCGACGGCGGCCGTCGATCGGCCTCGCGCCAGCTGATCACCTCGCCCTTGTATTCGACGATGCGCTCGCCTTTCCTGATGTCGCGGCCGGCGTAGACGCCGCGGCCATGAATGCGGGAGTTGCGGACGATGATCTTCGGCTTGCGGGAAGTGCTGCTGACAGACATTCGGCTTTGGCTCGGCTCGACAAAGCGCGCAAGTATGCCGCAAGCCGATGACCGGGTCGGCACGGCGCGTTATTCGCCGCGAGCGAGCCGCGCGATCAGCGCAACCGCCTGCGCCACGTATCCGCCGCCGAACAGATTGGCGTGATTGAGCACGTGATACAGCTGATACAGGGGCAGGCGCTCGCGCGCGCCGGGCGACGGCGGCCGCTCGTTCGCATAGGCGCGGAAGAAGCGATCGGGAAAGCCGCCGAACAGCCGGCTCATCGCCAGGTCGGTTTCCGCATCGCCGTAATACGTTGCCGGGTCGAACACGACCGGCTCGCCGCGTTCGTCAAAGGCCAGGTTGCCGCGCCACAGGTCGCCATGCAGCAGGCTTGCCGGCGGGTCGTGGCTGCCGAGCAAGGCGTCGGATGCGGCGCAGGCCTGGGCTTCGAGCCGGGCGAGCTGCTGGTGTCCAGCGGCTGCGGCCAGCACGAATTGCGGCCGCAAGCGCTGCTCGCGATAGAACTCGGCCCAGTTCGCGCTCGGCGTATTGATCTGAGGACTGGCGCCGATCGTGTTGTCGCGCTCCCAGCCGAAGCGCGCCTCGACGCAGGCGTGCAGCCGCGCCAGCCGGGAGCCGGCGGCGACCCAGTCGCCCGTTTGGGCCAGATCGATCCATTCGAGCAGCAGATAGCCGGCCGCGCCGGCCACGCCGCAGGCGAGCACCCTGGGCACGCGCAGCGTCGCCGTGGCGGCGATGGCAGCAAGCGCCCGCGCTTCGCCATCGAACGGATGGCCGGCGAGGCCGATCTTCAGGAACGCGACCGTAGATCGGTCGTCGACCCGATAGGCCGCGGCGATGTCGCCGCCGCCGACCGCGCCCATCGCGCGCGGCGAACCGAGGCCT
>JBFGOX010000068.1:0-9575 GCA_041565015.1 Burkholderiaceae bacterium | reverse complement strand
GATGGCGACCGGTTGCGCGACCCACGCGAAGGCGGCCAGCGCCAGCGTCACGATGACGCCGGCAGCCAACGCCCTGTGCACACGCCGCCACCGGCGTCTTGTCTCTACAGTTCCGTGCGCCATTTCCGGAGCCCTCTTTTCAGCGGCAACCGCAGCCGGTGCGAGCCGCGCTGCAGGCGCAGTCGGGCTCACAGTTGCAGCCGGGTTTTGCCAGTTGTCCAGTGACGGATTTGGCGCCGCACCCGCACTGGCAGGCATCACCCGGGCAGACACCACAACTGCAGGAGGGGATCAGGTCCTTGTTCATTTCGGTTCCTTTCGTGAGTGGATCGGCGACGAACACCGTCACCGTGCCGCGCATTGTGGGCAGCACGCCGTGGCGGCACTTGAACAAAAGGGCTGACCTGCGCCAAAGTCACGCGTCGGCGCATGAGGAGCGAGGCGATGACGATCGCGGCAAGTTCGACCGCTGAACCTGCGCTGCCGCTGCCGCGTCGGCCGATCGCCGGCATCGGCCGAATCTGCCTGTGGAATGGCGGCAGCGTCTGGATCGGACGCAGCGCCGGGCAGGCAAAGCTGCACGCGCACCATGCCATCCAGATTTCGATCGCGCTCGACGGTGAGTTTGCTCTGCGTGAAACGGGCACCAGGTCAACCGAGTCGCATGCTTGCGCCGCGCTGGTGCCGCCCAACCTGAAGCATCAGTTCGACGGGCTGGGCGCGACCGTCGCGCAGGTGTTCGTCGAGCCGGAATCGCGAATCGGTCGCTCGCTGCTGGCGCGTTTTGCTCCCGACCGCATCACGCCGCTCGAGGATGCGGACGCTCGAACGCTGCGCTCGGCGCTGCATCCGCCTTACGCCTTGGCTGCGGCCGACGGCGAACTCGTCGAGGCGGCGCAGCGGGCCGTTGCCGACGTCGCGGGTGCCACTGCGCCCAGGCCGATCGACAGGCGTGTGCTGACCGTCATCGACTGGCTACGCGCGCGACCGGACGCCAACCTGTCGCTGCCGCAGGCCGCTGCGCTGGCGCACCTTTCGCCGGGCCGGTTTCGCCATCTATTCGTCGCCGAAACGGGCACGACCTATCGTGCCTGGCTGCTGTGGCTGCGCCTGAATACGGCCGTGCATTCGGCGATGGCCGGGCAGACCTGGACCGATGCCGCACACGCGGCCGGCTTTGCCGACTCGTCACACCTGACGCGTTCGTTCCGTCGGACGTTTGGTGTCGTGCCGGCGATGCTCGTCGTCGAGAAAGCGCCTCCGCCGAACTGACGTCGGTAGACGGCCGGTTCGTCTACTAGCGTCGCGAAACGGCCGGCAGCGGCACGGCGCTCAGCGCGACCCAGCACGCAGACAGCGACCGGCAGAGGCGTGGCGTCGAGCCGCGACGCTGACTCAGACCGTCCTAACAATAAGGGCCGCGATCGCGTAGTTCATGCGGCCGTGCATGGCGACCCGGGCGAAGCCGGGCCCGACGCGGCACAGCGCTGGCAGGCGGCGCGCCGGCTTGTTCGAGCATCAAGCCGTCAAGCGACCAACGACGCCGCGTACCCAGGGCGCGACCACCGTCACGGTCGGGAACGCCACGGGCCAGGTGGTGGCGCAGCTCTTCAGCCATTGCGCCGCGAATCCCTGGTGGATTCCCTGCGTGATGGCGATGACGAAGCCGGACACGAGCGCGACCATGATCGCCGAGAGCAGGGCGCCGAAGACGATCGGGGCAAAGCGGGCCGGGATGCGCATTTCATTCTCCTGAGAGGAAGTTGAGAAAGAGGCCGGCGGTGTACAGGCCGAGGCCGAAGACGGCGTGCGTGACGAGGCTTTGCACCCGCGCGACGTTGGGCCGCGGCGTGCGGCTGGCGGCGATGCCGGCGCCCATGCCGGGCTGCATCATCAGGAATGGCGCTGCCACCGTGGCGATGCCGAGCGCCAGCGCCGGGGCCAGTGTCGGCTGACGCGCCCACGCGAGCCCGCAGATTGCGAGTAGCACGCCTGCGAAGGCGATACCGATCAGATAGTGGGCGGTCCAACCGATCGCTCGCTCGCACGGCACGGGCGGCGCCGCCGCAATGCGCTCGTGGCGAAAGCGCCCGCGAGCCATGTGTGCAATCCAACGGCCCACGAGCCCGTAGTCCGCCAGCGGTGTTCCGAACAGGCGCCTGCGCGCGATGGTCCACAGATCCATCGCCAGCGTCGCGCCGGCGCCAATGAAGAGGGTGCTGCCTGCGTAGTCCATGTCGGTCTCCAATTCGCTTGCCATTGAATGGCGGAGACGGCACAGTGCCACTTCAAGTCAGCTTGAAGTCAAGGGGTCTGGCGAAATGGACATCAACGAGGTGGTGCGCGCCTCCGGCGTGCCGGCGTCGACGCTGCGCTTCTACGAGGAGAAGGGGCTGATCGCGTCGACCGGAAGGCGAGGTCTGCGCCGCACATTCGAGCCGCGCGTGGTGGAGCGGCTGGCCCTGATTGCGCTGGGGCGCGCCGCGGGATTTTCCCTGGACGAGATCGCGCGCATGTTCATGCCGGACGGCCGCCCGAAGATCGACCGGCAAGTGCTCGCGGGAAAGGCCGATGAACTCGACCGTACCATCCGCAAACTCAGCGCCATGCGTGAAGGCCTGCGGCACGCCGCCGCCTGCCCCGCGCCAAATCATTTGGAATGCCCGACTTTCCGCCGCCTGATGAGTGCCGCGGCGTCAGTGGCAGGAAGAAAGAAACCTGAGCGACCGCGGCCTGGCAGTCTGCACAAGCGAACGCGCGCAACGGCGGCACGCGAAGGTTAGCGACTGATTGAGCGACCGCTTTCGGCTGCGCTTGAAACGGCCGCTCCCGACAAGTCTCGAACGCAGCTATGGGTCGCAACTCGTCAACGAGACGACGGCGATGCGATCGTCGACTGCTCGAACAAGAAACGCACACGGGCCCGCTGCTGGGTCGCCCCATAACACCGCGGCCTCGACGGGATTGCCCTAACCCAATGGCGCGAACTGCAGTTCTTCATAGGACGTGATCGACTTCTTGAGCATGCGGCACCTCCATCTCAGCGCGTCTCGGATCACAACGGCCACAAGCCTAACTACCACGCCCGCGATCCGCCAAGCAGGGGACAGCGAGATCCGTGGTGCCAACCGCGCCGCCGATCGCCAGCTGCCAAAGGCCCGTTCAAACGATTGCTTTCTTTTTTTGGGCGAAACACAAAGGCTCGTGGCGGCCAACTGCGGCCCTTCACTCGCCCGCAACGCGCCGTTCGGAACGACCAATCAAGAGTTGGATCTGCCATCGCTCGCCGACGAGAACCAGGCGAAGCGATGTCTCTCTATTGCCGGCAATCGAGAAATTCGACGGGGGAAGAACGATCTGCTTTGCGAATGACCGTTTGTCGCGGGATCGAAGTGGCGAAACCGACCCCTTCCTGCCGGTCGCTACTTTTCAGTCCAACGACCGCACGCCACCGATCAACCGCCGTTCGCTGAAGTCGCCTCGAAAATTGGCAGCCGACTGCCTCAGCCGCCGCTACTCGGTTTTGATGATGAACGGCTTCTCCGTGCGCTGGTCCGGATCGAACTGCGAGCGACTGGTGAAATTGATGTGCTTGCCGTAGACGTGCAGCGACAGCGTGACTTTGTCCGATTCGTTGCTCACACTGTGAATCGTTCCGGTCGGCATCGCCAGCACTTCGCCCGGCCCGAATACTTTCTCGCCGATCTTGCGCAGTTCCGCGTGGCCGGGTCGGGAGCGGTCGTCAGTCCTTTCCCAGAACACGTTTCTTTCCGGGCCGTCGACCCCGACAACGATCGCCCAGACACCATGGTCATGCGGCGGCGTCCCGCGCCCGGGCAGCCAGCTGACCGCGAACACCGCCAGTGAATGGTCGGGCTCCTCGTGCAGCGGGTGCACGCCGAATCCCTGTTCCGGGTCAGCCTGGTAATGACGCGGCTCGCACCAGGTGCCCGAACGGGCAAAGCGCTGCACCAGCGGCCGCAGTGTCGTGATGACGTCTCTTTCGCCGCGGCCATCACCCGTTATCCGCCGCAGGTCACCAATGAATCGTGCCAGGGTGTAAGCGTCGTCCTTCATCACGCCCTCCTTGGATAGCGTCAGCCTCTCCTTCAGAAAAAAAGCAGTTCGGCTAATCTATTCATGAACCGCGGCGGACCTGATTTTTGGGGGCTGCCGCCGCATTTGTTCCGCTTCTTGTTGGAATCAGCCTAGGCCGGCGCCGCGGTGGGCACAAGCGAGATTCGTTGGTGAAAGCATTAGCGATACTGATCGATCATGCGACCGCTTGACCTGGAACAGTTGCGCACTTTCGTCGCCATCACTGACCATGAAAGCTTTGCCTTGGCCGCCGAGCATGTGCATCGCACGCAGTCGGCGGTCACGCAGCAGATGGCGCGTCTCGAAGCGCAGCTCGGCGTCGCGCTGTTCCGCAAGGTCGGGCGCGCGAAGCGGTTGACTGAAGACGGTGTGCGACTGCTCGACTACGCCAGACGGCTGCTGGCGCTGAATGACCAAGCGCTGGCGTCGCTGGCGGCGGCCGATCTGCGCGGACCGCTGCGCATCGGCAGCCTGTATGACGCCACCGAGTTCCTGCTGCCGCCGCTGCTGGCACGGTTCTCGCAGATGTATCCGAACCTGCAGATCGAGGTGCACACGGCCCGCACGGCCCACCTGCTGCAAGCGCTCAAGCACGGCGAGATCGAGATCGCATTGATCGGCCGGCCCGAAGGCAGCGCCGAACTCGCGCACCCCAGTGTGCGCTTGCGCACCTCGCCGATGGTCTGGATGACCGCCGTCGAGTACGTCCATGATCGGACGCAGCCTGTGCCGCTCGTCCTGCCCGATGAACCGAGCAGCTATCGCGCGACCGCGCTCGCCGCCCTCGATGCGCACGGCATCGCCTGGCGCATCCGCCACGTGTCGACCTCACTCGCCTTCAGCGGCATGCGCGCGGCGCTGCGCGCTGGGCTCGGCGTCACGGTGCGCGTGATCGAGATGCTGGCGCCTGATCTGCGCGTGTTGACGGAAGCCGAGGAATTACCGCGCCTGCCCAACATGTGCCTCGACCTGTGCCTGCGCAACGAGCGTGTCAGTCCGCCGGCGCGCCGACTGTTCGATTCCGTGGGGGAAGCCGCCGCGCTATCCCCAACTCGTGCCCAACGCGAACGTGGCCGCAAGCAACGCGGCGCCCCATAGACTGGCGCGTCTGCCGCGACGCGCGCGGAGAACGTCCGCTTTGCCGATTTGCGCTGTCGCATGCACTTCTTGAGCGGTTATTCCGAGCGGCGCGTTTCGAGCGAGTTGATGTCCGGAGTTGGCCGGAAACCGACTTCGCGCCGAAACCCGCTAGGCGACTTCGGTCGAGGCCGGTGTAGTGCGCCGAGAATTCCGGCAATCTGAATCTGCGATCTCTGCGATCGCCGGCAAGTCACTCAGTTTCGGCGCGGGCGGCTTGCCGAGGAATTGGCGCGGGCCATCGAGGGACGCGTTTGCGCCCGCCATCAATGCGGCGCGCCCGCTGCTCCGCGTGCGGCCTTACAGTGTGCCGATGGCGACTCCGCGTTTTGCCGCGCACTCACCTCTGCACGCCGACCTGCGTGGTGCCAGCCGGCTGGCCATCAACGCGACCATGCTGGTAACTCGCCTGGTCGAGACGATGCATCACAACATCGCGCGCCGGCCCGGCCCGCTGGGCACGGCAACGTTCGCGCCGACCCGCGGCATCACGGGGCTCGTCTACAAGAGCGTGCGTGGCGTCACCCGCCTGGTGGGCACGGGCCTTGACCTGTCGCTGGCCGCCGTGCAGCCGCTGCTCGGCGCCGGCAGCTCGTGGCGCGGTCGCGAGACCGTGGTAGCGGTGCTCAACGGTGTACTGGGCGACTACCTCGAAAGCAGCGGCAACCCACTAGCGATCGCGATGCAGTTCAGACACGATGGCGCGGCGCTTCGCTTGAGCCGCGAAGGGCTGGCCGGTGCGCTGCCGCAAGCGAGCGGCAAGGTGGTCGTGCTCGTGCACGGGCTTTGCATGAGCGATCGGAAATGGACCCGCAGGGGCCACGACCATGGCCAGGCGCTGGCGCGGGACATCGGCTATACGCCGGTGTACCTGCGCTACAACAGCGGCCTGCATATCTCGACCAACGGCCGGCAGTTCGCCGCGCTGCTCGAAGCGCTGATCAGGCACTGGCCGGTGCCGATCGAGGGTCTGCTGATCATCGGGCACAGCATGGGCGGCCTGGTTGTCCGCAGCGCCGTGCACTACGCGAGGCGTAGCCGAAGATCATGGCTCGGGCATTTGCGCCGCCTGATCTTCATCGGCACGCCGCATCACGGTGCGCCGCTGGAGCGCGGCGGGGCCTGGGTCAACGTGCTGTTCGGCGCCAGCCCGTATACGGCCGCCTTTACGCATCTCGGCCGCGTGCGCAGCGCCGGCATCACCGACCTGCGCCACGGCAACCTGCTCGACGAGGACTGGGACAGCGTCGATCGATTTGTGCCGCACCCGGATTGGCGACGGGCCGTACCGTTGCCACAGGGGGTGCAGTGCTGCGCAATCGCTGGCGTGACCGCCCGCTCCGCCGACGGCGTCCGAGCGCGGCTGATCGGCGACGGGCTGGTGCCTCTGGCCAGTGCGCTCGGCCGGCATCACGACGCGAAGCGAAGACTCGCCATTGCCGACGAAAACCAATGGATCGGCAGAAGGATCGGCCATCTGCAACTGCTCAGCAGCCGCCGCGTGTATCGGCAACTGCGGCGCTGGCTCGAGGCCGACGCCAGCGCACCGCCGAGGAAGTAGGGCGCTGCGGCGCGACCCAGTGGCCGCGGCGGCATTCGTGCCGTTCGCCCGTCGCCACCGCCCTGGAGCGCGCCCACCTCTGGGTGACTACCGTCTGGTGATCTGCCTCGTGGTCGCCACCGACACGCAGACGGGCAAGTCAGATGCTTGGATGCCGCCCTTCACCAACGACTGTTCATGGCCGAGCGCGGCTGTCCCCCGCGCGACTCCGGCAGAATCCCGTCTACGAGCGACCTTTGGGCTCGTACGGCGGCTTTGCGTCCCACAGCCCTTCGTTTGCGTCGCTTATATACGGCGCCGGCCAACGGTGAACGCTTGGCCAGATGCGCGGGAGCATCCCTTCGGCGGGTCGGCCTCTCGCGCTCCCTCGGCGTGAGTCCAACCTCGCCTGTTCCTCGGCCGAGTGAATCTCCGTACTCCGATTCCGAGTTGAAGCAACGGTGCCGGCGCTCGTCGCAGAGATCTGGCCGGCCTGGTTCACGTCCGAGGGCGCGCATGAGTTCTTCGCTCCACAGGCGAACAAGGCCTGGTCAGAGAGAGCATGAGGAACTGTGGGGACGCGCGGGTCGAATGGCGGTCCCGGCGGTAAGCTGTTGGCGTGCACTCAACAGTTCTTCATGTTCCCCTGCTCACCCGTTGATAGAAGGTAAACAGGGATGTTCGCTTGGCTAGCGCGTTTCATTGAGCGCCACCCCAGTCTCCACAGGTTCGCTCTTCTCGTCTGGCGGCTGTTTCCGCCGCGGCTGGCCGGTTTCCTAAAGGGGCTGCTCGCCCGAAAGTGGCTGGTAGGGGCTGTTGCGGTCATGGTCGACGAGGACGCTTCCCCTGCGGAGGTGCTTCTGGTTGAACACAGCTATCGACCTAAGGGCGCATGGGGCCTTCCTGGAGGATCACTCGAATCGATTCCCGGCGATCCAACCAGACCACGCAACGACGCATCCACTGACGACGTGATTGAATCGGCGTTGCGTCGGGAAATATTGGAGGAACTCGGTCTCGAAATTACAGTAATCGGCCTTCTTAGAACCGATGCCGTGCCCTACATCCCCGAAGAACCCGGACCCTACAGGCTGGACTTTTACTTTCGCTGTGCGCCTCGGGATGGATTTGCAGCATTGCGAAAAAGCCTGAACACTGGACAAACCAAACCCTGCTCGCCGGAGATAAAGCAGATACGTCTTGTGCCTTTGACCGACTTGACCCAGTACGATCTATTTTCACCAGATGTGAGATTCTTGACTCAAGACCTTCCTCGGCTCGAGCCAGCCGTCGCGATAGCCAAGTAGTCGCCGAAACTGTCGTTGCTCTTGTTGCCGGCCAGAAATGATCGCATCCGACACCGCGGTTCATTGCCGCTAACCGCGGCTGCCAGCGTCGAGGGACGCAGCGTGCGTTTCAGCGCCCCGCCCGCCATGCTTCTGTTCTGCCTGTTTGGGGCAGCGTCGTGCGCTGGCAGGCAACCGGTGTCGGGAAGCACCTGCACCGGCGGATCTTCGAGTGGCCGGCCTTCCTGATTTCGTACTTCCTTCGCGACGGCTTGAAGGGTCGCATTGCGGATCGGTGCAATCGCTCGGCTTTGGAAGATCGTCACCGCCCGCTGCGGGTCGAACCCAGGCTGTCGGATGGTCAGCTCTTCGTCCGGAAACTTCTGCTCAGACGAGTGGGGCTAGCTCTGCACTAAGTGGCGAGTCTCACTTGGCTGCCCACGAATCCTTCAGCGACACCGCAAGATTGAACACCGGCTTTTCGCCCCTGTGGTCCTTCCGGTCCGCCACGAAGTAGCCGTTGCGCTCGAACTGGAACTTGTCGTCCGGCTGCGCGCTGGCCAGTGACGCTTCGACGAAGCTCTTCAGCACGGTCTTGCTGTTGGCGTTCAGCAGGTCGAGGAAGTTCTTCTCGCCGCCGTCGGGCTGCGGGTCGGTGAACAGGCGGTCGTACAGGCGCACCTCGGCGGCCACCGCCGCGTGCACCGGCAGCCAGTGGATGGCGGTCTTGGTCTTGACCGTGTTCTGGCCGGGCGAGCCGCTGCGCGTCTCGGGCAGATATTCTGCGTGCACGGCGGTGACGTGGCCGGCGGCGTCCTTTTCCACGCTCGTGGCGCGCACCACGTAGGCGAAGCGCAGCCGCACCGGGTTGCCGGGGGCGCCGTCCTTGCCGAGCGCGAGGCGGAAGTAGTCGGCCGGCGCGTTTTCCATGAAGTCGTCAGCCTCGATCCACAGTTCGCGCGCGAACGGGATCGTGCGCTTGCCCATCTCGGGGTGCTGCGGGTGCACCGGCACCACGCAGTCCTCGTGTTGGTCGGCGGAGTAGTTGTCGAGGACCAGCCTGATCGGCCTGAGCACGGCGGTAGCGCGCGGCGCTCTGCTGTCCAGATCATCGCGCAGCGCCTGCTCCAGCGTGGCGTAGTCGATCCACTGTGGGCTCTTGGTGACGCCGACGCGCTCCATCAGCAACTGGATCGCCTGCGGCGTGTAGCCGCGCCGGCGCAGGCCGACCAGCGTCGGCATGCGCGGGTCGTCCCAGCCGTCGACGTGCCTGTCTTCGACCAGTTGCAGCAGCTTGCGCTTGCTGGTGATGATGTAGGTCATCGCCAGCCGGTTGAACTCGTACTGGTGCGGCAGCAGGAACGGGTTGGGCTTGCGTTCGTCGAGCGCGTGCTGCAGCAGCGGAGTGAAGTTCTCCGGGTGCGCGAGCAGCAGCTTGAAGAACTCGTCGGCGTCGTTCACGGCCAGGTCCGGGTTCTTGGCCCAGCTGGCGAACATCGTCTCGATGCGCCGCT
>JBFGOX010000067.1:0-9580 GCA_041565015.1 Burkholderiaceae bacterium | reverse complement strand
CTTGTCGGGTCCGAGCGTCTTGCCGATCGCCTTGGTCAGCACGCGAACGGCCGGCGCAATCTGGTATTCCTCGTAGTACTTGCGCAGGAAATTGACGACTTCCCAGTGGTTCTCGCTCATCTCGATGCTTTCGGCCTTGGCGATTTCGTTGGCGAGTTCCTCGTTCCAGTCGCCCAGGTTGACGAGGTAGCCCTCCTCGTCGGTCTCGAAGCTCTTACCAGCGACTTCCAGTGTCGGCATTTCGGTCTCCCTTTCGTTTACGTTGCAACAATCTCTAAAGCCACGACTGGCAGTTCTGGTGTTCGACCACCAGGTCGACGAACCCTTCGTAGTCGACCGTGGAAACACCGTCGACCAGCCGGTCCGCCACTCCACGCGCCTGCAGGTCGGGCATCAGCGCGCAGACCTTCAGCTTTTCCATCGCTCGTCGCAGCTTGGCCTCGGCAGCGTTGCCGCGCGTGGCGGCGTAGACGCCATCCTCGATCAGCAGCAGCGTGCCGGACCTGGCCAGCCGCAGCACGGTGTCGAGTGTGGGCTTTTCCAGCGGCGACTTGTTGACGATATGCAGCATCCGTCTTTCTTTCCCTAGAAGCTGAGCACGACGTCCTGCTGCTCGATCAGTTCGGCCAGTTCGCGACTTTCGACCACCTTCACGTCGGTGACCAGGTCCTCGGCAGTCAGCCCGCGCGCGGCGAGCGACTCGGCCTCGACGTAGAGCTTGTCGATGTCGTAATCCTCGAGCGCGCGATACGTCGGCGAGAAGTTCTTGGTCGCGATCGCCGTCGTCTGCATGCCCTTCTTCAGCTGGTAAACCCCGTCGTCGACGAATACGACCGAGACGTCCTGCTCGAAGGCAGCGGTGATCAGCACCACCTCGAGGCTTTCCAGCGCATAGATCGTCCCGTAAGGCGCCTTGCGGTTGACCAGCATGAACTTCTTCTGTGCCATGGTCCGGTTCTCGCCCCTAGTCGCCGAACACGACCGTACGGTCGGCCTTGATGCCGGAATCGATCAGCTGGCCGAGACCCGAGATCCGGAAACCCGGCGCCAGCACTTCTTCCTTGATGCCCCGGCGCAGCGCCGCGGCCACGCACACCACGAGGTCGACCTTGTGCTCCTCTGCCAGCTTGCCCCAGCGCACGACGATGTTGCGGTCGTCCTGCGGCGGCTCGGTGTACCTGGCCGCGTTGTTCACCCCGTCGTGGTAGAAGAACACGCGCTGTATCTCGTGCCCCTTGGCCAGCGCCGCGGCGCAGAACAGGTAGGCGGAATCCGAGGCCTGGTGCTGGTATGGCCCCTCGTTGACCAGAACGGCAATCTTCACATTCGCTCCGCTGCAGCGTTCAGAAGCGGATGTGCGTCGAGGCGTTCAGGTTCGCCCGCGAACCGCGCCAGTCGTCGATCAGGTACTTGGTGAAGGTCAGCCCCGTCTTCTCGAAGAAGCGCGGCCAGCCGATCCGCTCGATCCAGTCAGCCATCCGCTCCCATGAGCGGGCGTCCTCCTTGTACACGCGCAGGATCCGCGTGACCACCTCGCTGACCTCGGGCCAGCGCGGCGGATTGTTCGGCAGACCCGAGGCGACCATCTTCAAGAAGGTCGGCTTGCCGCGCGCATTGGAATTCTTGCCGCCGACCCAGATGGCCAGCTTCGAGTGCTCGGGATCGTTGATCTGCATCGGCGGGCACGGCGGATAGCAGGCGCCGCAGCAGATGCACTTCTTCTCGTCGACTTCCAGCGACGGCTTGCCGTTGACCAGCGCCGGCCGGATCGCCGCCACCGGGCAGCGCGCGACCACCGCCGGCCGCTCGCAGACGTTGGCCACCAGGTCGTGATTGATCTTCGGCGGCTTGGTGTGCTGGACGATGATCTCGATGTCGGCCTGGCCGCCGCAGTTGATCTCGCAGCACGACGTCGACAGGTGCACGCGGTTCGGCATCTCCTCGCGCCTGAACTCAACGATCAGGTCGTCCATCAGCGCCTTGACCGCGCCGGAGGCGTCGGTGCCGGGAATATCGCAGTGCAGCCAGCCTTGGGTGTGAGCGATCATCGACACCGAGTTGCCGGTGCCGCCGACCGGGAAGCCGGCGGATTCGAGCGCGTTGATCAGCGGCTCGACCTTCTCCCACTTCGACACGCCGATCTCGACGTTGCTGCGGATCGTGAAGCGAACGTGACCTTCGCCGAACTTGTCGATGATGTCGCACAGCTTGCGGATGGTCCACACGTCCATCTGCCGCTGCGTGCCGGCCTTCACCGTCCACAGTTCGTCGCCCGAGTGCGCCACATGGTGCAGCACGCCGGGCCGCGGCCGGTCGTGGTACTTCCACTGGCCGTAGTTCTTCAGCATCAGCGGATGCAGGAACTGCTTGTTGTCGGGCACGCCGCTTTCGACCGCGCGGCGCGGCGTCGGCGCCTTGGCGGCCGCGGGTTTTGCCGGTGCTTGAACTTCCGCCATCGTCCGTCTCCTATGCTGCTTTCTTGCGTGCCTGGATCTTGGCCACTTCCTCGTCCCAGCCGTCGGCCCGCACATAAGGATTGGTCCGTGGCGCCGAGACCATGTTCGGGTCGATATCGAGGCCGACGCCTTCGAGGAAGGAAACCAGGCCGATGCGCTCGATCGTCTCGCCGATGCGCTCGTGCTCGAGTGCGTTCTCGGCGAAGAAATCGACGATGCGCTTGCCCAGGTCGACCAGCGCCTCGCGGTCCTCGTCGGTCTTCAGTTTCATGAACGGCACGATCACCGTGCCCATCAGGTCGCCGATCTTCAGCGTGCGCTTGCCGCCGCACAGGATCGTGGCACCCGTGTCTTCGCCATGCGCCAATGCCCCGGTCATCACGTTGATGCAGTGCATGCAGCGCACGCAGTCCTGGTTGTCGATCTCGAGGGCCTGCGTGTCGTTGAGCGCCACGCTGGAGATCTTCGCGTCCTGCCGGACGTCCTTGATTTCCTTGATCTGGATCGCCTTGGTCGGGCAGCGCGCCACGACGTCGTTGACCAGTTCGTTCATGCCGTGCTTGGCGAACCACTTCTTAGCCAGCGCCTCGTCGGTGCGGATGTTGTCGCGCCAGGTGCCGATGATCGCCAGGTCGGCGCGCTGCACCGAGTTCATGCAGTCGTTCGGGCAGCCGGAGAACTTGAACTTGAACTTGTACGGCAGCGCCGGACGATGGATGTCGTCGAGGAAGCTGTTCAGCACCGTGCGGTGCGCGGCTGCTTCGTCGTAACACGATTGCTCGCAGCGCGCCGCGCCGACGCACGACATCGACGTGCGTACCGCCGGGCCGGCGCCACCAAGGTCGAAGCCCGCCTCGTTGATCGCATCGAAGGCGTCCTGCACCTTGTCGGTCTTGACGCCCTGGAACATGATGTCGCCGCTCTGGCCGTGGAAGGCGATCAGCCCCGAGGCGTGCTCCTCCCAGATGTCGGCGAGCTTGCGCAGGATCTTCGTGTCGTAGTGCATGCCCGCCGGCGGCATCACGCGCAGCGTGTGGAATTCGGCGGCATCGGGAAACTTCGGCTTGCCGTTGGCATCCTTCAGCTCGGTGAAGCGCGGAATGATGCCGCCGCCGTAGCCGAAGACGCTGACCGTGCCGCCCTTCCAGTAGCCCTTGCGGGTCTCGTAGGACGTTTCCAGCTGGCCGAGCAGGTCGACCATGTAGTCCTTGTCCTTGGCCAGCCGTTTCAGGCCGGTCACGAAGCTGGGCCAGGGTCCCGATTCGAGTTCGTCGAGCATCGGTGTAGGGTGCATCGGCTTGGCCATGATCAACCTCCTCGGGTCTTCGCGGGATATCGCAACAGCGGAAACGAACGGCGCCGTCTGAACAAACAATCGCCCACAACCGCGCCGAAGCGACGTCTCGGGCGCGATACCGATGGATGCTACGAGGCACCCCTGACAGCAGCCATTCCCCGCCGCGGTTACAACCATAACTCCCGTAGGCAATTTGTAGCCCCCCCACTGGAGTTATGGCGGCGCTCGGAGCAATCCCGCTATAGACAGTCCTGCGGTCTCGCGCCCGCCGTTGACGACGGTGGCGCGCGCCATCGATTTCGAGGAAAGCAGACGGACATGGAAACGCCGGCGGCAGACGACAAGATCAACGTGACGCCGCTGCGCGAGATGCGCCTGCCGATCGGCGGTCAGCATCTCGAATTGCAGCAGATCGACTACGCGCACGGCGGCATCAGCCTGCTGCGAATACGCCTGCGCGAGGGGCGGCGATTTACCGTCATCGACATCGATCCGGTCAGCGCCCGCCAATGGGGCGAAGCAATGAGCGGCTGGGCGGCGCAGCACGGCGGGCAGGAGCCGGAAAAGACGTGAGCACGATGCAGGATGTCGCCATTGCGATCAGCGGCGAGACGATCGACGCCGGCTACGCCGTGTCGCTGTACCAGGCGTTGGCGCAGCAGTTGCAGTGGCTCGAAGGTGAGCCGGCCGCGGGGGTCTTCTCGATTCGCGGCCTGTCGCAGACGGCCGGTGGGCTGATGATCGGCGGGCGAACTCGCGTCGTGCTGCGCGTGCCGGCCGAGCGCGTCGCCGATTGCGAGCGGCTGCACGGACATTGTGTGGCCCTGCCCCAGCCGGTGCGCTTCGGCGCCGCTAGCGCGCGCGACCTGCTGCCGTTTCCGGTGCTTTATGCGCATCTGGTCATCACCGGCGCCGAAACGGAATCCGAGTTCCTGGCCGACGTGCAGGCCGAACTGAAGTCGCTCGACGTCGATTGCGACGTGATCGTCGGCCGGCGCGGCGAACTGCAAATCGGCCGGCGCAGGGAAAGCGGCTACAGCCTGATGCTGCACGGCCTGACGCCCGAGGAGTCCACCCTGATGCAGGAACACGGCCTCGGCCGCCATCGCAAGCTGGGTTGCGGCCTGTTTGTTCCCCACAAATCGGTCGCCGCCGTCGGCGGCTGACGTTGCGACGCACGTGCAATCCGCGGAGAAGAACAGATGACGACACCGGCGCAAGGCGTGGTCACGCTGGAAATGAGCGGCACGCGCTGCCCGATTCCGCTGCTCAGCGCCAAGCGGCTGCTCGACGACCTGCCGGACGGACAGTCGCTGGTGCTGATTTCCGATTGCCCCGGCACCGCCGACGATCTGCAGTCCTGGTCCAGCTTCACCGGCTACGAGGTCTTCAACGCCGAGCGCCTGAACGGTCGACGCACGGCCTATTCGATACGCCGCCGCAACGGCGTCGTCGGCACGAGTGGCAATGTGGTGCTCGACATGCGGGGCGCCGCCTGCCCCGGCCCGATCCTCGAGGCGCATCGGGTCCTGCTTGGCATGCAGCCGGGCGAGGTGCTGGTGCTGCTGAGCAACTGTCCGGGTTCGCCGTCCGACGTCGCTGCGTGGACCGACAACACTTCCGTCCGGTTGCTGGACCGCTTCGAACCTGCGCCGGGCGACTACGAGTTCTACCTTCGCCGGCTGTGAAGCCAGAAAGGAACGACGATGGCCTATGAAATCGACGGCGCGACGCTGGAAACCGACGAAGAAGGCTACCTGCTCGAGCCCAACTATTCGCCGGAGGTCTGCGAGGCGATCGCGCGGACCGAAAGCCTTGCCCTGTCGGACGATCACTGGACCGTGATCAACTATCTGCGCGACCAGTATCGCGAGCACGGGCAGACGCCCAACTACCGCAGCATGCTCAAGGACCTCGCCGCACTGATGCCGCATCACGACAGCAAGACGCTGTATGACCTGTTCCCCGGCGGCCCGGCCAAGCAGGCCGTGCGCATCGCCGGACTACCCAAACCGTTCGGCAAGGGCGGCTACTGAGCCGCCGGCAACCGGAAGAGACGAACACCGTGAGCGTCCGCACGCCGAGAACGAAAAGCCGCTGGTTCGCGAAGAGCAAGGAGCGCGACCCGGCGGCGATCGCCAGCGTGGTCGGCATGGCCGTCTGGCGGCTGGGCCTGCATTCGATCAAGCGCATGCGCAGCGCGAGCTTCGAGATCGAGGCCAGTCCGCAGTATTTCGCCTTCCTGCGCGAATACCTGATCTTCCTGGTGCAGGTGGCCGATCGATTCGCGCTGGCGCGGCTGACCTTGCCCGAGCGTCGCGTGTTCACGGTGAACCTCGCCAGGCAGATTGCCCGCCTGCTGTCCGAGAACGAAGCGGAACTTCTGAGCGGCGACTTCGAGACGCTGCGCAGCCGCTTCCTGGACACGTTCAATGAGCGCGCCGACGGCTACGCCGAGTGCAGCTTCGACGAGAACACCGGCCCGGGCTTCGACTTCATGCGCTACTGCAGCCACATGCTGCTCGACGTGATGGCCGAGCAGGACCGGGCCTGGGTCATCGACCAGATCATGAGCGTCGAGGCGCCGGAGGCGGTCGACCGCCTGCGCCAGGTGATCGACAACCTGGTCAAGACCGCCGGCTCGATCGTCAGCCACGAAGCAACGGCGGAAGACGGACCGTTCCCCGAGATGCCCGCGGTCGATGCCCCCGTCGACGATCCGATACCGCCGGAATGAGCCTCGCCGCCCCGCCGCAAGACTCGTCGATCGCGCCCCGGCCTAGAGTCGGTTCGCGGGTTGCGCACCATTTCGACTTGCGAGACGACGCCGCCTACCAGGCGTGGCGTTCGCGCAAACTTGCCGCTTATCCAAGCCGCGCCGAGGACCTAATCGTCGAAGTCCGGCAGCCGCAGGGGCTCACAGTGGCGGAACTCGGCGCGCTGCACGAGCGCTGCGTGCGGGCCAACATGGCCGTCTACGCGCTGGCCTATCCGTCCGCTGACCTCGCGGCCGCTGCGCAAGCGGCGAAAAACATCGCTCAGCAACTGGGCCTGCAGACGCTGGACGTGAACTACCTCGCCGACGACGACGGCATCACGCCGCTGTCGGTGCACGAAGACGGCACGCGCAGCGGCTACATCCCGTACACGAACCGGCCGATCCGTTGGCACACCGACGGCTACTACAACCCGCTCGAGCGGGCGATCCGGGCGATGCTGCTGCACTGTGTGTGCGACGCCGCCAGCGGCGGGGAAAACCGCGTGCTCGACCACGAGGTCGCCTACATCCTGCTGCGCGACGAGAACCCGGCGCAGATCGCGGCGCTGATGGCGCCGGACGTGATGACGATTCCGGCGCGCTCGGAAGAAGGCGAAGTCGCCCGCGGCGACCAGACTGGGCCGGTGTTCTCCGTGTCGGCCGACGGCTTTCTGCACATGCGCTACACGGCGCGCACGCGCAGCATTTTCTGGAAAGACGATGCGGCTACTCGCGCGGCCCTGGCCGCTTTGGTGCGGATTCTGGACACGACCGACCTGGCGCTGACACTGCGGCTGCGCCCCGGCATGGGAATCGTGTGCAATAACGTGCTGCACGACCGCGCCGCGTTCACCGATTCGGCCGCCCAGCGTCGGCTCGTGCTGCGCGCCCGCTATTACGAGCGGATCGCGAACTGAAACGGCCACCGGCGCTTGCGTCGGTGGCCGTCCTTCTTCGTGTCAGCCGTTCGGCCCTTGCGTCAGCGCACCGCGCCCGCCGCCGCGCCGACTACGGCACTGGCCCCGGCAGCCGTCTTCTCGGTCTCGGCCTGCACCGTCTGTATGCCGCGCACCGGCCCCAGCGGCCGCTTCTGCTCGGCCAGGTTGCCATGCGCGCCGCGCGCGTAGTCGGGCAGTTCAGAGGCGATCCGAACGTCCTTCACGCAGTCCTTCATGCATAGCGTGCCCTGGACGTCGGGCTTGCCGTCGACGGCACGCATGCCGTGGGCCGTTGTGAAACCGTTGCGATTCGGCATCCTGACACCGAGGATCGTGCGCTCGTTCAGTTCGAAATCCTCCGGCACGATCTCGTTCAGGTACAGCACGTAGGCCGTGACCGCGTAGGTCTGGTCGATCGTCAGCGACTGCGGGCTCATCCAAGGCATCGCGCGATGGATGTAGTCGAACAGCGTCGTTGCGTGGTTCAGCTTGGTGCCGACCGTGCGCATCTCGCCTTCCTTCAGTCCCGCAGCGCGTCCGATCTTCAGGTCCTCCTGACGGACGCCGCCGGCGATCACCATGAAGTTGTTGTCCTCGCCGAAGGTGCCGTGGCACATCGCGCACTGCGCGTCGTAGATTGCCTGCCCGGCCCGGACCGTGCCGCTGCCCTTGCGCAGGCCGTGGCCGTCGGGCCGCACGTCTATGTCCCAGGCAGCGACTTCGGCTGCCGTCGGGGCACGACCGATACCGAAGCGCATGCCGCCCGCATTCGCCTGCGCAGCCTGCTGCGTTTGTGCCAGGACCGGTGCGCTGGCCGTGATGGCGCCGGCCGCCAACACCGCAGCGAACGCGCTTGCAGCGACATTACGACAGTTGAACATTCCACACCTCTCCGTCGGGTTGCACGCGCCAGGTCTGGATCGCGTTGTTGTGATAGATCGAGCGCGTGCCGCGCACTTCGCGCAACGCCGCGATCGCCGGCTGAACATGACCGGTCTCGTCGACAGCGCGGCTCTGCAGCAGCGCCGGGCTGCCATTCCAGTTCCAGTCGATGCGGAAACGCGTCAGCGCCTTGGTCAGCACCGGCTCCTGCAGCCGTGCCGTGCGCCAGTTGCGACCGCCGTCGGTCGACACGTCGACCCGCTTGACCTTGCCGCGGCCCGACCAGGCCAGCCCGGTAATTTCGTAGTAGCCCTTGGTCGCGAGCTTCTGCCCGCCCGAGGGCGAAGTGATCACCGATTTCACCTCCTGCACGCCCGAGTACTGGCGATGCGTGCCGTCGGGCATCAGGTCGACGTAATGCAGCGATTCCTCGCGCGTGTTCCACGGCTTGTCGCCGACTTCGAGACGCCGCAGCCACTTGACGCTCGACACACCCTGCACGCCGGGCACCAGCAGCCGCAGCGGATAGCCGTTCTCCGGTCGCAGCATTTCCCCGTTCTGGCCGTAGACGACCATC
Organism: Burkholderiaceae bacterium; assembly: GCA_041565015.1. Classification (GTDB taxonomy): domain Bacteria; phylum Pseudomonadota; class Gammaproteobacteria; order Burkholderiales; family Burkholderiaceae_F; genus JADJWR01. The sequence goes on along the minus strand of JBFGOX010000067.1, from coordinate 672 downwards.
ACGTCGTTGAGCGCGAACTCGATCGGGATCGTGCGGGTCAGTGCCGAGCCGTCGGCGCCCTCGGCCAGGATGAACTTGCCCTTGTCTTTGTCGTAGCCGACTTCCTCGAGCAGGGTCGACAGCAGCACGCCCGTGAATTCGCTGCAGGCGATCATGCCGTGCGTGTACTGCACTGTCGGCACGGCGACATTGCCCCATTCCATGCCGGAGTTGGCGCCGCATTCGATGAAGTGGATCCGCGACACCGACGGAAAGCGCATTAGTTCGTCCATCGTCAGCATCAGCGGGCGCTTGACCAGGCCGTGGATCATCAGCCGGTGCTGCTCGGGATCGACCACCGGCATGCCCGAGTGATGGCGCTCGAAATGCACGCCGCTGGGCGTGATGATCCCAAACAGGTTCTGCAGCGGCGTGAAGCTCACTGACGACTGCGCCGTGCGCGTCAGCCCCGGGCTCTGCCGGCGTTGCACTGCCGACTCGAACTTCGACGGCATGCCGTAGCCGTCGGTGGCCACGCCCTGGCCTAGCGAACGCGTCCACGCCGGAACCAGCGGCGCCGGCGCGCCGATGTCGGTTTGCGCGACCGCACGGCCGGCGGCGGCGGCGGCGATCACCCCGCTGGCGGCGCCGACCGCGCGCTGCATGAAGCCGCGCCGCGCGGCCCGCGCCGCG
>JBFGOX010000066.1:0-9619 GCA_041565015.1 Burkholderiaceae bacterium | reverse complement strand
GGTCAGCATGCCGTTGACGACCGGCACGCCCGCGTCCAGTGCAACCCGCGTCAGACCCGAGGCCGACTCGTTGGCCACCACTTCGAAGTGATAGGTGTCGCCCCGGATCACGCAACCGAGCGCGATCAGGGCGTCGAAATCGCCGGCGTCGGCCAGCCGCGCCAGCGTCAGCGGCACCTCGAGAGCGCCAGGCACCGTCACACGCGTGATGTCGTCTTCGTCGACGCCGAGCAGCAGCAGTTCATCGATGCAGGCCTGCGCCAGCGCCTGACCGGCCCACTCGTTGAAACGCGACTGCACGACACCGATGCGCAGCCCGGCGCCGTCCAGGTCGGGCGCGATAAAGTCGATAGCCATCTCTCCTCCGGTCGGCAAAGTGTACGCGACGCCCTGCGTCGCAAATGCGCTTGACCAAGTGAAGTCGGCGCTGAAGCCTCGGCGCGATGTGCCGCAAGGCGAGCGCAACTTCCTGGACTCCGCCGGCGCGGCCGTAAGACGGCCCGGCGCGCGTTGCGCGCCGCTGTCAGCCTTCCAGAAATCCGGTGGTATGCAGGCCGAAGCCAGCCATCGACGGCATCTTGCGCGGCCGCGCAAGCAGCTTCATGTTGACGACGTTCAGGTCGCGCAGGATCTGTGCGCCGACACCGTAGGTGCGCAGATCCATGCGGTCGCCGCGCTGCGCGGGTGCGCGACCCTGTTCCATCTGGGCCAGCGTGGCGAACTGGGCCAGCAGACTGTCGGCCGATTCGCCGCAGTTCAGCAGCACGACGACACCACTGCCGGCCTCGGCGATCGCCGCCAGTGCGCGCGGCAGCGGCCAGGAATGCGTGCTGACGTCGACGTCGAGCGCATCGAGGATCGACAGCGGTTCGTGCACGCGAACCAGCGTTTCGCGCTCGGGATCGATCGGGCCGCGCACCAGTGCAAGGTGCGCACTGCGGCTGGGCAGATCGCGGTAGGCGATCAATTCGAACGCGCCCGCCGTGGTGTTGATCGTTCGGCTGCCGACGCGCTCGACGAGCGACTCGTTGGCGGCGCGATAGTGAATCAGATCGGCAATGGTGCCGATCTTCAGCCCATGCTGCTGCGCAAACGGGACCAGATCCGGCAGCCGCGCCATGCTGCCGTCGTCATTCATGATTTCACACAGCACTGCTGCGGGGTTCAGCCCGGCCAGCCGCGCCAGGTCGCAACAGGCTTCGGTATGGCCGGCGCGCATCAAAACGCCGCCGGGCTGGGCAACCAGCGGAAAGACATGGCCGGGCTGCACGATGTGCTCCGGCTTCGCATCCGGACGCGTGGCCACGCGAATCGTCAACGCCCGATCGGCAGCCGAAATGCCGGTCGTGACCCCCTCGGCGGCTTCGATGGCAACCGTGAAGTTGGTCCCGTGCACGCTGCGATTGTGCTGCGCCATCGGCGCCAGCCGGAGGTTGTGCGCGTGTTCGGCCGTGATCGGCATGCAGATCAGCCCGCGGCCGAACTTGGCCAGGAAATTGATCTTCTCCGGCGTGACGAAGTCGGCGGCGAAGATCAGATCACCCTCGTTTTCGCGGTCTTCATCGTCGACGAGGACGACGATGTTGCCTTTGCGCATCTCGTCGATGATCTCCTCGATCGAGGCAATCGGCGACGGCGCGGCAGCAGACGGTACGGCGGAGAGCATGGCGGAGGTCTCGGCGCGACGGGGTGATTACACCGATTCTACGGATGTATACGAGCGCAAGACCCGGCGAGCTGTGCCGGTTCGGACCGGAACGCGGATCGGCCCTAACGCTGGCCGAAGGAGACGTCGCCGAAGATGCGATTGGCCTCTTTGGGCAGCGCGCGCCAGTACTGCGGCGGCCCGCTGACGGTGCCGCCCAATGCGGCGGCGGCGTGCCAAGGCCAGCGCGGGTCATACAGCATCGCGCGCGCGAGCGCCACCATGTCGGCCTGGCCCGACGCCACGATCTCCTCGGCATGGCGCGCATCACTGATCAGCCCGACGCCGATAGTCGTCATGCCGGTGGCCTGCCGCACCGCCTGCGCGAACGGCACCTGGTAGCCCGGTGCCAGGGCGATCTTCTGCCGCGGCGAGATGCCGCCGCTGGACACGTCGATCCAATCGCAGCCGCGCGCCTTCAGTTCGCGCGCGAAGACGATCGTCTGCGGCAACGTCCAGCTGTCTTCGTCGTCGAGCCAGTCGGTCGCCGACACACGGACGCCGACGGGACGCTCGGCCGGAAACGCGGCGCGCACCGCGTCGAACACCTCGAGCGGAAAACGCATGCGACGCGCCGCCACGCCACCGTATTCGTCGCGGCGCTGGTTCGCGATCGGCGACAGGAACTCATGCAGCAGATAGCCGTGCGCCATGTGGATCTCGAGCGCGTCGAAGCCCAGCCGCGCCGCCCGGGCAGCAGCGACGGCGAACGCATCGCGGATGCGGATCAGGTCGTCGGATGTGAGTTCGCGTGGCGGCGGTTCGTCCGCGCCGTGCGCCAGCGCCGACGGTGCTTCCGGCCGCCAGCCGCCCTGCTCGACCGGCAGCAGCTTGCCGCCTTCCCACGGCGCTCGGCTCGACGCCTTGCGACCGGCATGCGACAGCTGCAGGGCCAGCCGGATCGGCGACGTGCTGCGGACGAGTTGCAGGATCGGCGCCAGCGCCGCCTCGCAGGCGTCGTCCCACAGCCCGAGGCAGCCGGGCGTGATGCGTCCTTCGCGCGTCACCGCGGTCGCTTCGACGGCCAGCATCGCCGCACCTGAGCCGGCCAGCGACAGCAGGTGGGCGTAATGCCAGGCGGTCGCGCAGCCCTCGACCGCCGAGTACTGGCACCTCGGCGAGACCATGATGCGGTTTGCCAGCGACAGGCTGCGCAGCGAAAGCGGTTCGAACAGGGCGGTCATCGGTCTTCTCGTCAAAGGTGCGCGGCAAGCACGGTCAGGTTCCACAGATTGTGCGCGACGATCGGCACCAGCACGCTGCCGGTCTTCAGGCGCAGCCAAAGGTACAACAGCGCCGCCGGCAGGACCGAGACGAACGTTCCGATGCCGAGACCATGCAGCGCGACGAAGGCCAGCGTCAGCGCCAGGGCGCCGAAGCCGAGCGGAACACCGAAGACCAGGCGTGTTGCAGGCGCTGCCCGATCGGCCGCCGCCAGCAGCACGCCGCGGAACGCGACCTCCTCGACGAGCCCCGGCATCAAGGCCAGGAACAGCCAGGTCTCGAGCGGTACATGGTCGAGGCGGCTGCCGGTCACCGCATTGAGGGCAAAGTTCAGCGCCAGCGCCGCAACGACGACCGCAATCGCCTGGCCCAGCGCTGCCGGTTTTACAAAGCCGAAGGCACGCGCCGCAAGGCCGGCCCGGCGCATCAGCGCGACTGCGAAGACGAGCATTCCGGCCAGCGCGACCAGATGGCCGCTCCAGTTCCAGTACACGCCGAGGCTTCGCCCGCCCGGGAACAGCACCGGCGCGTCACGCAGCGCGAGGTACAGCGCCGCGCCGGCTATCGCCGCCAGCGCCCAGGCGCGGCGTTGCCGCTCCGGCCAGGCCGCCCACAGCAGCGCGATTGCGGCGGCAAGGGCAAGTGCCGCAGCGCCGAGCACCCTTCAGCCGCGCAGCGCCGCCGGCAGCATGCGCTCCAGGTAGCGCGCAATCAGGTCGATTTCCAGGTTGACGCGGTCGCCGGGCGCAAGATGCCGCAGCGTCGTAACCTCGATCGTGTGCGGGATAAGGTTGATCCAGATCCGGCAGCAGGCGCCGCCGGTGCCCGCAGCGACGTCCTCGACGCGGTTGACCGTCAGCGAGACGCCGTTCACGGCCACCGAGCCCTTGTAGGCGAAGTACCGCGCCAGGGCGTCGGGCGTGTCGATGATCAGCAGCCAGCTCTCGCCTTCCTGCCGCATCGTGTGCACGATGCCAGTGCCGTCGACGTGCCCGCTGACCAGATGCCCGTCGAGGCGGTCACCGAAGCGCATCGCTTTTTCCAGATTGACCTCGCCTTGCACATCCAGTCCGGCCGTCTTCGACAGCGACTCGGCCGAGACATCGATCGAGAAGCTTTTCGAATCGCGGTCGGTGACCGTCATGCAGGCACCGTTGACGGCAATCGAATCGCCGATCGCAACGTCGTCGAGTCCGAGCGTCGGCGCCTCGATCCTCAGCCGCCGGCCGAAGCCCAGCGGTTCGACGGCGACGATACGCCCGGTGGACTGCACGATTCCCGTGAACATCAGACAGCCCCCCAGCGCGCGAGAATGCGCACGTCCTCGCCAACCTGCGTGACCTCGCGAAACTGCAGGCGCTGCGCCTGCGCCAGGTCGGACAGCGCCGGCAGGTGGACCATGCCCGGCGCTTCGCCGATCAGCATCGGCGCGATGTAAACGAGCAACTCGTCGACACACTGCTCGCGCACCAGCGATCCGTTCAGCTTGAAGCCGCCCTCGGCATGCACCTCGTTCACGCCGCGGCGCGCGAGTTCCTTCAGCAGCCCCGGCAGGTCGACCTTGCCGGTTTCATTCGGCAGCACCATCACCTCGGCGCCGTTTTCGCGCAGGAGCGCAGCACGCGGCGCGTCGTCGATCGCACAGGCCACCAGCACCATGCCGCCGTCGAAGATCTTCGCCTTCGGGTCGACGTCGAGACGGCTGTCGACCAGCACCTTCAGCGGCTGTCGCGACGTGTCGACGAATCGCACGTTCATCTGCGGATTGTCGGCAATCACCGTGCCGATACCGGTCATGATCGCGCAGGCACGCGCACGCCACGCATGTCCGTCGATGCGCGCCGCCTCCGATGTGATCCACTGCGATGCGCCGCTGGCCAGCGCGGTGCGACCGTCGAGACTGGCCGCAATCTTCATCCGCACCCACGGCCGGCTGCGGTTCATGCGCGAGAAGAAACCGATGTTCAGTTCGGTGGCCTCGGCGGCCAGCAGACCACAGCGCACGTCGATTCCGCCGGCGCGCAGCGCCTCCAGGCCCTGGCCGGCGACCAGCGGATTCGGGTCCTCGACCGCGGCGACCACCCGCGCCAGACGCGCCTCGATGAGCGCCGTCACGCACGGCGGTGTGCGGCCGAAGTGCGAGCACGGTTCGAGCGATATGTAAGCCGTGGCACCGTGCAGGTCGTGGCCGTTGCGCCGCGCATCGAGCAGCGCTTCGATCTCGGCATGATTGAAGCCCGGCGGCTGCGTCACCCCTTCGCCGAGGATCCGACCCTCGCGCGCGATCACGCAGCCGACGCGCGGGTTCGGCGTGGCGTGATAAAGCGAGCGCGCTGCCAGTTCCAGCGCGCGCCGCATCAGATCGTGATCCTGCGCCGAGTACACGGGCGCGGATTCTACGCGGCGCGATCGCCGGGCACGGCACGAAAAAGGCCGCCGGTTGCGGCGGCCTTCGGTCCGCAGCCGCAGGGTCCAGCGACCGCCGCGGCCGTCGGGACACGTTGCTTAGTGCACTTCCAGTCGTCGCGCAGCCACCGGCTCGCGTTTCGGCAGCGTCAGTGTGAGCACGCCGTTCTCGAACCTGGCGTCGGCGCCCTCCTCGGTCACTTCACCCGGCAGTTCGAAGCTGCGTGCATAGCGCGTGGCATACCGTTCGCAGTGAAGAACCCGCTCGCCTTCCTTGACTTCACGCTCGCCTTTCGATTCGGCCGTGATCGTCACTCGCCCGCCTTCGACCGCGACATTGATTTCTTCTTTCTTGACGCCCGGCAGGTCGACCACGACTTCATACGCGGTCGCCTTGTCGAGCACGTCCATGCGGGCACGCGAAACGGTTTCCATTTCGCTCGGCAACCGTGCCATCAGCGGCATCCACCGCTCGCCCATCCAGTCGCCGAACAGCTCATCGAACAAGCCGAACGGCGCGCCGAACAGTTCACGCCGCCTTGGGGTGGTCAGTGAGGTGTTCATAAAGCCTCCGGCTGATCAGGCGCCGTCGCCGCCCGCCCGGGCAACGATCTCCCGGCGCTCTACCACCCTTTTATTTGGGCCGACCGCCGGGAAAATCAAGGTCCGACCCTAAGGGCGCGTGCCGCCCTCCTGCCTGCTTGACCTGGCTCAAGCGCGCCGACGCCGCGCCGGCCTGACTTCCTTGACGACCTCGGCGAACTCGTCGACGTCCTCGAAGCTGCGATAGACGGAAGCGAAGCGGATGTAAGCAACCTTGTCGAGCCGCTTCAGTTCCCGCATCACCAGTTCGCCGAGCTTCTCGCTCTTGACCTCGCGCTGCGCCGAACTGAGCAGCTTTTCCTCGATACGGCCGATCGCCTCGTCGACCGCCTCGCGCGGCACCGGCCGCTTGCGCAGCGCCAGCAGCATCGACGCACGTAGCTTGTCGCGATCGTATTCGGCGCGCACTCCGCCACGCTTGATCAGTGTCGGCATGGCCAGTTCGACCCGCTCGTAGGTCGTGAAGCGCTTGTCGCACTCGAGGCAGCGGCGGCGGCGGCGAATCACCGCGCCCTCATCGGAGGCGCGCGAATCGATCACCTGCGTGTCGGGATGGTGGCAGAAGGGGCACTTCATGCGATCGCAGCGCGTGTCCGCGTTGCAGCGCGACGCACGAGCACGCGCCACGGCTCGGTCGGCGCGCCGCAGTTCAGGCGGCTGGGCGGGCGGCGCGAGAACAAGCGCACGGATCGCGAGGCGATCCGTGCCAGACCAGGAAGCGCGCCGGGGCTCACATCACGCGTAAACGGGGAACTTCGCGCTCAGCTTGGCGACTTCGGCGCGGACGCGGTCGATGACGCTGCTGTCGTTCTGCGAATCCAGCACGTCGGCGATCAGGTTGGCTGTGACTTCGGCCTCGAGTTCGCGGAAGCCGCGGGTGGTCATCGCCGGCGTTCCGATGCGGATGCCGCTGGTGACCATCGGCCGCTCGGGATCGTTCGGAATCGCGTTCTTGTTCACCGTGATGTTCGCTTGGCCCAATGCGGTTTCGGCTGCCTTGCCGGTGACGCCCTTTGCGCGCAGGTCGACCAGCATCAAATGGCTTTGCGTGCCGCCGGAGACGATTCGCAGGCCGCGTTTGGCCAGCGTTTCGGCCATCACGCGCGCATTGGCCAGCACCTGCTGCTGGTAGGCCTTGAACTCAGGCGCCAGCGCCTCCTTGAAGGCGACCGCCTTGGCGGCGATCACGTGCATCAGCGGCCCGCCCTGCAGGCCGGGGAACACCGCACTGTTGATGGCTTTTTCCAGCGCCGGCTTCATCAGGATCAGGCCGCCGCGCGGGCCGCGCAGCGTCTTGTGCGTGGTCGAAGTGATCACGTCGGCATGCGGAATCGGACTCGGGTAGACGCCGGCGGCGATCAGTCCCGCGTAGTGCGCGATGTCGGCCATGAACAGCGCGTCGATGTCGCGGGCGATCTGGGCGATGCGCTTGAAGTCGATGTGCAGGCTGTAGGCGGAGGCGCCAGCGATGATCAGCTTCGGCCGGTGCGTGTGCGCCAGGTTCTCCATCGCGTCATAGTCGATCTCCTCGCGCGCATTCAGGCCGTAGCTGATGACCTTGAACCACTTGCCGCTGATATTCAGCGGCATGCCGTGCGTCAGGTGGCCGCCTTCGGCAAGGCTCATGCCCATGATCGTGTCGCCGGGGTTCAGCAGCGCGAGGTAGACGGCTTCGTTGGCCTGCGCGCCGGCGTGCGGCTGGACGTTGGCGGCGATCTCGATGTTCGGCAGGCCGAAGAGCTTCTTCACCCGCTCGAGCGCCAGCGTTTCGGCCGTATCGACGTGTTCGCAGCCGCCGTAATAGCGCTTGCCCGGATAACCCTCGGCGTACTTGTTGGTCATCTGACCGCCCTGCGCGGCCATCACCGCGGGGCTGGCGTAGTTTTCGGAGGCGATCAGCTCGATGTGCTCTTCCTGGCGCCGGTTTTCGGCCAGCATCGCCGCCCACAACTCGGGGTCGACCGCTTCGATGGTATGCGTGGATCGTTTGAACATGGCAGCTCCTGGAAGCAAGTGGTGGGCGCGGCAATCACTTGCCATCATTGCCCAGGCGAACGGCAGCATCGCGCCTCGTGCTCCCTGATGGTGATCCATCTGGACGCCAGTCGCACGAAGCGGGATCGCCAATTGATTATGCCAGCGCATGCAGGGCCAGCAGCCCTCCGACCAGCCCGCCCAGCGGCAAGACAAAAGCGATCGTGACCGCGCGGCCGAGCGTGCGACCGCCCACCGCCACCGATACGGCGGTCTTGAACAGCAGATTGGCAGCCACGGCGAGCGTGATGGCCGTGGCCGCGGCCTTCAGTACGACGGTGCCTTGGTCGGCCAGCCGCGCCGACGACAGCGTGATCGCGTCGACGTCGGTCAGCCCGGAAATGAACGACAACGCATACAGTCCACCTCTGCCGACGATATCGGACAGCCATGCCGCGGAAAGCAGTATCAACGCGTAGAAGGCGGCGAACAGCAGCGCGGTGCCCAGTTGCGTCGGGTTCTGCAGCCGGTCGGCACCGCCGGTCATCCCGCCTCCGGACTGGCTGAAGTGCCACCACAGCGCCGGCCCGGTCAGCAGCAGTGCCGGCACCAGCGTGAACGCGAGCGGAAGGAGCAGCGCCGGTGCGATCACCAGCGCCAGCAGCAGCACGCGCACCAGCATCGCGGCATTGGCCAGCAGGATCACGACCAGCGCGGCCGACGGCGGCAAAGTCGCGTCGCGCGCATGGCGCGCGTAGGCGAACGTCGTTGCCGTGCTCGAGACGACGCCGCCGAGCAGGCCGGTGAGCAACAGCCCCTTGCGCTCAAGTGTCAGCCGCCAGGCAACGTAGCCGGCCAGGCTCACGCCGGAGATCAGCACCACCATCAGCCAGATATGAAAGGGATTCAGCACTCCGTACGGACCGAAGCTGCGGTCCGGCAGCAGCGGCAGCACGACAGCGCTGACCGCACCGAACTGCAGCATCGAGCGGATGTCGGTCGGCGTCAGCCGGGTGGCCGCGCCTTCGAGTTCGGACTTGAAGTAGAGGAGCGCGGTCATGCCGATACCGAGCGCCACCGCCAGCGTTCGCTCGCCGAGGAAATTCAGCGCGCCAAGCACGTAGACGACCAGCGCCGCCGCAATCGTCGTCGTTCCGGATTCCTCAACCGCGGTGCTCGAAGGCATGCGGTAGGCTGAAGTAAGCACCAAGCCGACGAGGGCGAAGCCGACTGGCAACAGCCACGGGCTGACACCCATTTTCGCCAGCCAGGCGCAACCGGTACCCAGCACGGCAATCAAGGCAAAGGTACGCAGACCCGCCTTTGTCGTCGCCTTGCGCTCGCGCTCGATGCCGACCAGCAGGCCGATGGCGGCGCTGACAAGGAATGTCAGCGCAAGTTCGAGCGTCGCGTCCACAGACGCAGTCTAGGGTTCCGCCGACGCCATCCGTTGCGCCGGATCAGCCGTTGCGGTCGGCGCGGTCGATCGTGTAGGTGTTCAGCGCCGCTTTGTCCGGTTGGCGTGACGCCGGCCGGCATCGGAGACTGCCGGCGCGACGGTGCCGGGCGGCCGGCGGGCGCGCCGCCTCAGGAAGCCGCCAGTTCGTCGCGCGAGTGTTCAAGATGGCCGACGTCGGCCCACTCGACGATCCGCAACTGCAGCGGCTCCGCGCTCGCCAACAGCCGGTTGATACTGGCGTTCAGCAT
>JBFGOX010000065.1:0-9707 GCA_041565015.1 Burkholderiaceae bacterium | reverse complement strand
GGCGCCGGCGGGCTGTCGTCGGATGCGTTCATCTGTAGCGGGGTTCGTGGCGACTCAAGAATGCAACGCGCAGTCGCCCGGTCGCCGAGCCGTCAACTGCATCGATCATCCGCTGCCTATCGAGCGCAGCGACGTGCGTGAGGATAGCGCCACGCATGATGGAACGACTCAAGTTGTGGTCGTCGACACATCTTCCGTGCTTGCGCCGTCATCGCGGCCGGCCCGGGCCTCGATCGCGGTTGCCGTCCGGTCCTCGCTCGCCGGCCGATGCACCGGCAAATTCCCGCTCGACCAGGGGCGGACCGCCGGGTGGAGACCATCAGGGCCCGGGCGATGCGCTCCCGGGCCGATGCTCCCGGCGTGGCGCTGACAGCAGACTCGAGGTGTCAGCGCCCATGCCGCTTCGGCGGTGGTCGGCAATCGACGCAAGTAACGTCGGCGAGCGCCGGGTCAACTGCAGGCGAAGAAGGTGACGAATGCGCGCGACCTTGCGATGCCCATCCGGGCAATCTTCGGCTCGAGCAGGTTGCGGTGATGGCCCGGAGAGGCACGCCAGCCGTCGAGTTGGGCCTCGGCATGTGGAAAATTCATGCCGACGTTTTCGACGCAGATGCGGGCGCTGGTGCGGTCGAACCGATCGAAGAAGCCATCGTGGCTCAACCGTCCGTACTGTGCCATCTGCGTCGAGTGCTCGGAAGCGATCGCGCTGAGGTCCGGCACCAGTTCGAGCGGCCCCAAGCCCTTGCGCGCACGGTAGTCGTTGATGAGAAGCGCCAGATGCCTTGCGTAGGCGCCGATACCGTCGGCCGCCGATTCGTGCACACGCGGGTTCGCAGCGGCGAGGGACAAAGGCGACCTTTCCTGGTCAGCCGCGATCGCCGCTGTGGCGAAGGCGAAGCCGACAAGCGCGGCGGCGGCCGCCAGCAGACGCGACCGGATGGCGACGGGCAAAGAGACCCGCGCACGGTAAGCACGAACGGTGGGACTTCCAGAAAGCTGCTGCATCGATCCGCTCCTGGTTGGCAATCGCCGGACGACGGGGCGATGGCGCAGATCGATTCGAACCTTTGCGAGCAACCCCTTCGTTGCTCAAGCGACGACTCGAAAGACGTCGCTCTCGGAAGCCGCCCGGCAACAGGCCAAGCGAATCCTCCCTGGTCCGGCAATCCCGCTGTCATCGGGCCGCGGCCCCTTAGACCGGCGATTTTGCGTCCCCAGCTTTCGCCGGGTTTGCCTTTTTCGGACCATCAAGGTCCGGCTGTGCGATTAAGTATTCGAACGTAGAGCGGCCGACGACGCTCGCTCTCTGGGCCCGATGCTTTCATCGGGCAACTTCGATGTCAATCATCCGAAGCGTGGGCTGCGCGCGGCCGCGCGCCTCGGGCCGGCTGAAGTGCCGGACGAAGCGGCCAGGCCATCGAAGTGTCTAGGTGCGGGGCGAGCGCGGCTCGGCGCTGTGGCGCAAGTCGCGCGCCCGTCCAGTCTGCAGCGCCTTCAGGTTTCGCTTGGCATCCGCGGCGCCCTTGTCGGCAGCCAGGCGGAACCACTTGGCGGCCTCGGCCGGATCGGCTGCGACGCCGTGCCCCAGCGCGTACAGGACACCCAGATTGTTCTGCGCCGAAGTGTCGCCGCGCTCCGCAGCACGGCGAAGCCACTGGAACGCAGCGGCGTCGTCGCGGCGCACGCCGTCGCCGGTCATGTATTTCCAGCCGAGCGCGCTCTGCGCGCCCAGGTGTCCGCCCTCGGCCGCCTTGCGGAACCACTGCAGCGCTTGACCGCGGTCGCGCCGAATGCCTTGCCCGCAGTCGAGCAGCACGGCGAAGTCGTACTGCGCCTGAAGGTCGCCGCGCATCGCCTCTTCGCGAAGGCGGGCGACATCGGACTCGACGCCCGCTGCGCGTGCCGCCAGCGATGCGGCCGATTCGGGTGTGTAGGGCCCCCGGTCGGCGCGCGACTGCGCCACTAGCGGACCGGGCAGGGCGACGAGCAGCATCAGCAGCAAGGCACGTCGTTTCATTGCTTTGTCCTGTCAGCGCCGCGCCAGTGGAAGCGCGTCGCAACGAACGCCATGGCGGCCAGCGCCGCGATGACACTCGCCAGCGAGGCCGGTTCGGGCACGGTGCGGAACCCGTTGCCGCCGCCGTTGCCGCGCTCGGCTCGCGCGGCGAGCACCGATACGTTGCGGCAGACATAGGGCACCATGATCGAGAAGCGCCTGCCTGCCGCGTCGGTGGTCTCGTAAAGATCGGCGAATTCGGTATGTCCCGGTTCGAAGTTCACGCGCGTGCCGAAGCACAGCGTCTTGCCGAATCCCATCGCCAGGATGTTGGGCTCGAAACGCCGCTTGCCGCTCGTCGTCTGGATCGAACCCTTGCTGATCACGAGACGGTCGCTGACCATCCCCCGCTCGACCATCAGATCGATCTTGTGCACGACTTCGTCGGGCAACCGCGCAGCCGCCAGCGCTTGCCGCACAGTGCCGGTGTAAGGGCTGCGCCCGGGGACACCCCATGCACAGCCGCGGCGGATCGAAAGACCCGTCGGGTTCTCAGTCAACCTGGTATCGCCGTCCGGCAGCGGATAGCCGTCGAAGCTCTGTCCCGGTGCGACCGCTGCGAGTTCGATATCTGCCGGCCCAGCCAGATCGTCCGCCGGCAACGCAGGCGAGTCGAATCTGCCTTGCGCGGCCAGCGATGGCGATGGCGCCTCGACCTGCGCCAGCGGCGGCCATGCGTCGCTGGTCAAGGTCCGATATAGCTTGAGACCGCCCGTCGCCGCCATCGCGGCTGCCACGCCGATGGCCATCCATCCGAGCCGCATCGCCCACATCGGGACGGCGCGGCCCGCTCGCGTCTGCCGCACAACGGGCGTGGAGACGATTCCTTCCCAACGGCAATCCGCGTTGTTGCAGCGGTACCGGTGCACGCTCTGCAGCATCCCGATCAATCGATCGCCCAGATGGCGGTGCACACGAACGACTGCGCCCCCGCATTGGGGACAGGCATGCACAGGTTTGTGTTCGGCCTTCATGCGATACCTCTCGCAGTAGCGCCCACAAACTCGTTACAACTCCTATAAACACGGTACGCGCGGCAAAGGCGGTCTCTTTGACCTTAGTCACGGTGCGGTTACACGGGTTTTGACGATCGGCACCCTTAGCGGGCAAGCGTTGCTGGCGAATTCGTGCCGCCGACGCCGTGCGTCGTCGCAGTCAGCAGGGTTGCCTGCAGCGGCGCGCTGAGGTTTGCCGGATGAGGGGGCGGCTTCCTGCCGATTACTCGCAAATCCCCGTGTATACGAAGCCGGCCTCGACGGCCATGAACGGCTTGCGCCGCGCGGGCGCCGATTCCTCGACCCAGATCGCCTCGAGACTGGTGAAGTTGCGCTTCTTGCCGAGGTACATGGCGATGAAGAACGTCTCCTCGTCGCCGCGTTGAAGCACACGCGGCCCCGGCTCGATTCCCTGCCCGACCGGCGCATCGCCTTGCACGCGGCCGGTTTCCCGCACGACGACGAACTGCATGCCGCGCATGGTGCTGCCGAGCGCGCCGCGCGTCGCGTCACGCAGGTGGCCGGAAGGCGTCACCGCGTGCCGTTCATTGATCTCGCAGGTGTAGATCTCCTTGCCGGCAAACGACGGCGACGACAACGCCAACAGGCCGAATGCTGCGATGACGAATCGTCTCAGTCGGTCGGCCCTGGTCAGCAATCGCGGCAAATGAGCACCTTTCTATCGGCTGGCAAGCCTGCGCAGAATGCGCGCCATCCATCGCCTGATACATCTTGGCCGTTTGCACGGTCTGCGCCGATGCGGACGAAGACCGGAAAGCGACTCATCGATCGATGGCCAGTGCGATGTCTCCGTGCACGCCAAGCCTCAGTGGCTGCCGTCGCGGGCGATCCAGAGGAGCCGCGAAGGCCCGGCTCGCGGCTGGCGCAACGCCGGCATCGCTCAGGCAGCCAGCAACTGGCGCAGCACGAACGGCAGGATGCCGCCGTGCTTGTAGTAGTCGACCTCGATCGGGGTATCGATGCGCAGTTTCAGCGACACCGTGCGGCTCCCGCCGTCGGGCTTGCGGACCACGAGCGTCACATCCTGCTGCGGCTTGATTTCGCGTTCGAGGCCGAGGATGTCGAAGGTCTCGTCGCCCCGGATATCGAGCGAGGCCGCCGAATCGTCGCCCTTGAACTGCAGCGGCAGCACGCCCATGCCGACCAGGTTGCTGCGGTGGATGCGCTCGAAGCTGCGCGCGATCACCGCTTTCACGCCGAGCAACTGCGTGCCCTTGGCCGCCCAGTCGCGCGAAGATCCGGTGCCGTACTCCTCGCCGCCGAAAACGACCGAGGGCACCTGCTCGGCCTGGTATTTCATCGCCGCGTCATAGATCGACATCTGCTCGCCGCTCGGCTGATGGATCGTCAGGCCGCCTTCGACCCGTGAGCCGTCGGCCTTGGGCGGGATCATCAGGTTCTTGATCCGCACGTTGGCGAACGTGCCGCGCATCATCACTTCGTGATTGCCGCGGCGCGCGCCGTACGAATTGAAGTCGGCCTTGATGACGCCGTTCTTGATCAGCCACTGGCCGGCCGGGGAGGTCTCCTTGATCGAGCCCGCTGGCGAGATGTGATCGGTGGTGATCGAGTCGCCGAAGATGCCGAGCGCGCGCGCGTTCGCCACCCGCGGCATCGCCGCCGGCTGCATCGCAAAACCCTCGAAGAAGGGCGGCTCGGCGATGTAGGTCGACGTCGGCCAGTTGTAGACCTGGCCGATGCTGCCTTCGATCTGCTGCCACAGCTCGCCTGGATTCTTCTTTACGTTGCCGTAGTTGGCCTGGTAGGCCTTCGGGTTCATCGCCTGCTTCATCAGCGCCTGGATCTCGTCCGAACTCGGCCAGATGTCGCCGATCCAGACGTCCTTGCCGTCCTTGCCCTTGCCGAGCGGCTCGCTCATCAGGTCCTTGAGCACCGTGCCGGCGATCGCGTAGCAGACGACCAGCGGCGGCGAGGCGAGGAAGTTGGCCTTCAGGTTGGGGTGGATGCGCGCCTCGAAGTTGCGGTTGCCCGACAGCACAGCCGCGCAGACGAGATCGTTCTTGATGATCGTCTCGTTCATTTCCGGCGCCAGGTCGCCGGCATTGCCGATGCATGTCGTGCAGCCGTAGGCGGCCACCGCGAAACCGAGCTTCTCCAGGTACGGCAGCAGGCCGGTCTTGGTCAGGTATTCGGTGACGATGCGCGAGCCCGGTGCCAGCGACGTCTTGATGTGCTTGCGCACCGTCAGGCCGCGTTCGACAGCCTTCTTGGCCAGCAGGCCGGCGGCGAGCAGCACGCCGGGGTTCGACGTGTTGGTGCAGGACGTGATCGCGGCGATCAGCACGTCGCCGTTGCCGATGTTGATGCCTCCGGCGTGCGTATCGGCTTTGCCTTTCGTCCGCGCAGCGGCCAGTGTTGAGCGGTTGTCGACCATCTCGACCACGTCGAGCGCCGCGCCGGGCTGCGGCGCCGGCGCATCCTGCGCGCTGGCGCCGTTGCGACTGGGCAGCGGATAGCGCTGCAACAGTTTGTCGGCCGGCTGGTTGAAGCCGTTTTCGGCCGCCGGCTTCGAGAACAGCGTGGCGAACTGCTTCTTCACCTTGCCGATCTCGATGCGGTCCTGCGGCCGTTTCGGCCCCGCCAGCGACGGCGCGACCGTGTTCAGATCGAGCGTCAGCGTCTTCGTATAGTCGAGCTGGCCGGCCTTCGGCACGCCGAACAGGCCCTGCGCCTTGAAGTAGGCCGCGAAGGCGTCGATCTCGTCGCGGGTGCGGCCGGTGCCCTCGAAATAGGCGATCGTCTTCTCGTCGACCGGGAAAAAGCCCATCGTCGCGCCGTACTCGGGCGCCATGTTGGCGATCGTCGCCCGGTCGGTCACCGACAGTGATGCGGTGCCTTCGCCGAAGAACTCGACGAACTTGCCGACCACCTTCTCCTTGCGCAGCATCTCGGTGATGGTGAGCACCAGGTCGGTGGCAGTGACGCCGTCGCGCAGTTTGCCCTTCAGGTTGACGCCGACCACGTCGGGAGTCAGGAAGTACACCGGCTGGCCGAGCATGCCGGCCTCGGCCTCGATGCCGCCGACGCCCCAGCCGACCACGCCTATTCCGTTGATCATCGTCGTGTGGCTGTCGGTGCCGACCAGCGTGTCGGGGTAGTACACGCCATCCTTCTGGTGCACGCCGCGCGCCAGGTATTCGAGATTGACCTGGTGCACGATGCCGAATCCCGGCGGCACGACGCCGAAGGTGTCGAACGCCTGCATGCCCCACTTCATGAACTCGTAGCGCTCGCGATTGCGCTGGAACTCCAGCTTCATGTTCAGGTCAAGCGCGTCGCGGCTGCCGTAGTGGTCGATCATCACCGAGTGGTCGACCACCAGATCAACGGGCACGAGCGGCTCGATCGTCTTCGGATTCTTGCCCTGCTTGGCGGCCACACTGCGCATCGCCGCCAGATCCGCAAGCAGCGGCACGCCGGTGAAGTCCTGCAGCACGACGCGGGCGACGATGAACGGGATCTCGTCGTGCCGCTCGGCCTGCGGCTGCCAGCCGGCGAGTTCACGCACGTGCTGCTCGGTGACCTTCTTGCCGTCGCAGTTGCGCAGCACGGCTTCGAGCACGATGCGGATCGACACCGGCAGCCGTGAGATCTTGCCCAGGCCGGCCTTTTCGAGCGCCGGCAGCGAGTACAGCGAGCCGGACTTCTTGCCGATGGCGAACGTTTGCAGTGAGTCGAATGGCGATGTCGTCATTTGTTTTCCCTCAGTCGAACCTGAACATCGTAAAGAATTCCATGATCGTCCTGGCAGGTGCCGCTGCCGCTGCCGCCGGCGATGCCTTTCAGGTCGCAACGCAGGCCGCTGCCGTCGGCCGACCGCAGCAGCGCCTTGGCCTCGCGGCCGGCGTGGTCGACGATCACCGGTACGGTTGCGATGCCGAGGCCGCCGTGGCGATGGCCAAAGCCGATGCCCGCGCTGACGTAGCCGCTGCCGTACTCGGGCGCGGTGACGACCCAGGTGCCCGAGTACCCCTTGCCGTCGATCAGGATGTTCACCTGGGCCTCATCGCTGCCGGCCGGCCGATACGCCTCGCCCTTGTAAAGCGTGCCTTTATGGCGCGGCATCAGCGTCAGGTCGTAGCTGCTGGCGCAGCCGGCCAGCACGGCGGCGCAGGCCAGCAGCAGCGCGGTTGCCAGCGCGCGGGTAGCAGGCAAAGGCGGCGCTCGCATCAGATCGCCATCATGTCGACAAATTCATGCGCCGGCGTGCCCGATAGCTTCTTTGCGTCAAGACACAGGGCGAGGATCGCTGCAGCCTGCTTCGGCGGAAAGACGCGTGCCACATTGGTGCGGAATTTTTCCAGCAGCAGCGGCAGGCCTTCCGTGCGGCGGCGCCTGTGTCCGAGCGGGTATTCGACCCTGACTTCGTCCAGCCGGCTGCCGTCGTTGAACGACACGGCGAGCGCGTTGGCGATCGAGCGCTTGTTCGGATCGTGGTAATCGCGCGTGAACCGGGCCTTTTCGACGCAGCGGATCTTCGCCCGCAGGGCGTCGATGCGCGGATCGGACGCAATGTCGTCTTCATAATCGGCCGCCGTCAGTCGGCCGAACAGCAACGCCACGGCGACCATGTACTGAATGCAGTGGTCGCGGTCTGCCGGGTTCGCCAGCGGTCCCTGCTTGTCGATGATGCGCAGGCAAGCCTCTTGCGTCCGGATCGTGACCGCAGCGATGTCCTGCGCCGACCTGCCGCGCGCTGTCATCGTTTCGTGGATGGCCAGCGCCGCCTCGACGGCGGTCTGGGCATGGAATTCGGCCGGAAACGCGACCTTGAACAACACGTTCTGCATCACATAGCTGTCCCATTGCCGGATCGGCCGCGAAAAACTGAACGCCCGGCCCTTGAACAGCACATCGTAGAAGCCCCAGTTCTTCGCCGTGAGCGCGGTCGGGTATCCCATCTCGCCGGTGCGCGCAATGAGCGCCAGCCGGACGCCGCGGCTGGTCGCATCGCCCGCGGCCCAACTCTTGCGGGAGCCGGTGTTTGGCGCCTGGCGGTAGGTTCGCAGTGGATGGCCATCGATCCAGGCCAGCGAAAGGGCGTTGACGATCTCGTCGCGACCCAGCCCGAGCAACTGCGCGACCACGGCGGTCGTCGCCACCTTGACCAGCACCACGTGGTCGAGGCCGACTCTGTTGAACGCGTTGTCGAGCCCCAGGCAGCCCTGGATTTCGTGCGCCTTGATCATTGCCGCCAGCACGCCGTGCATCGTCAGCGGCTTCTTGCCAGCCGCCAGCGCCGTGCGCGACAGCCAGTCGGCCACGGCGAGAATGCCGCCGATGTTGTCTGAAGGATGGCCCCATTCGGCCGCCAGCCAAGTGTCGTTGAAGTCCAGCCAGCGGACCATGGTGCCGATCGCAAAGGCAGCGGCAACCGGATCGAGTTGCAGTCGTGTGCCTGGAACCCTGGCTCCGTTCGGCACGACGGTGCCGGGCACGACCGGGCCCAGCAGCTTGGTGCAGGCCGGATAGGCGAGCGCCTCGAAGCCGCAGCCCAGCGCATCGATCAGGCAGTGGCGCGCGGTGTCGTAGGCGGGCCCGTTGCCGACCTTGCGCGACACATAGTCGGCGATCTGGACCAGCACCCGGTCGGGCTGCGCGCGCGGTTTCGCCGCGCGGCGGCCGCTGCCCGCTGCTTCGTCGCGCGTCAACGTCGAGCCTTTTCCTGCAATCGGCACAGGAGCGGCGCGGCCAGCAAGCCGTCGAATTCGAGCGTGGCCTCGTCGCCGCTTTCATGCCATCTGACCTTGCCATCAGGGCTGGCGAACGAGACGCCCGCCGCGCTGCGCCTGCGCTCCACCGCCACCCGCGTGCCGCCATAGGTCAGCCACGCTTCTTCCACCCGCTGCCGCGGGTGCGCGTTCAGCAGCACACTGCGCTCGTTTTGACACAGCCAGGTGCTGGTCAGCGGCCGGTCGCGGCCGACCGCTGCCGGCTCGGGCGGTTGCGCCGCACTGGCACCGGCAATGATCATCAGCAGCGCCGCGGCGTGCAACGAGAGACGGCGACGTCCCTCGGCGTCGATCGATGAAGCGTCCACAGGCGGGTTCAGGTCACGGTCGTCCATCGTCAGGTCCCTTTTGTCACGGGCCTGCTGTCAGCCCTGCGGCGCGCCGAAGAAATGCGAGCGGGCCGGCTCGGGGATCGCGACGCCGGCAGCCGCTGCGCGCCGCAGCAGTGTCCAGAACAACCGGTAGCTGGCCCGGTCGTGCAGCTGGCCATCCTCTTCGATCGGCCCCCATTTCGCGGCGGCGGCAGCCGTCAGGATTCTCGCCGCGCGCTCGACGTCGTCGTGCTTCGGCTGCATGCCGCTGAGAATCGGCACGATCTGATCCGGATGCACGCTCCACATGCGCGTATAGCCGAATTCGCTCGATGCGCGCTCGGCGTCGGCGGCCACCTGCTTCTGATCGCGCAGCGCCGTCGACACGTTGTGCGACGGCACCTTCAGGTGCGCATGGGCGGCTGCCGAGATCTCGAGCTTGGCGCGGCGGATCAGCGGATGGTCGAACTGTCCGCTGCCGGAAAGCGCGCTGGCCGGAATGGCGCCGTGGTGCGCCGAAACGAAGTCCATCAGGCCGAACGACAGGCACTGCACCTGCGGATGGGCGGCG
>JBFGOX010000064.1:0-9708 GCA_041565015.1 Burkholderiaceae bacterium | reverse complement strand
TGCGATCGGCCGCATGTTCTTCGGCGAATCGATGTTCAGCAACGGACCCGACGCCTCGAAGATCGCGCTGGCGGCGCTGGTGCAGATACTGCGTCGCGAACGAGTGCCGATGCTAGACTGCCAGCAGGATACGTCTCACCTCGCGTCCCTTGGTGCCCGCTGCATCTCACGTGCCGAATTCTGCGCCCACGTCGAAGCGGCCGTGCGCGAGCCGCCGATCGACTGGGCTGGCTACCGGACCGGCGCGGTGACCGGGTTGCTGCGGAGCTATTGACGTGGCGAACCTGAAGGAACTGCCGTTTTCAGCGCTGCAGTTCTACGCCACGGCCCCCTATCCCTGCAGTTATCTCGAAGAGCGGCAGGCGCGCTCGCAGGTGGCAACGCCGGCGCACCTGATCAATGCCGACGTGTATTCGGAACTTGTGCGGCTGGGCTTTCGCCGCAGCGGCATCTTCACTTATCGCCCACACTGCGATGGTTGCCGCGCCTGCGTTCCGGTGCGCGTACCGGTGGCCAGCTTCGTGCCGAACCGCAGCCAGCGCCGCGCCTGGCGGCAGCATCACGATCTGACCGCGCGTGTGGTCGGACTTGCGTTCGACCCCGAGCACTACGACCTGTACCTGCGCTACCAGTCGATGCGGCATGCGGGCGGCGGCATGGACAACGACAGCCGCGAGCAGTACTCGCAGTTCCTTTTGCAGAGCAAGGTCAACACGCGACTGGTCGAGTTCCGCGCCCCGGCCGCGGAGGCTGGCGGGCGCGGTCGACTCAGCGCCGTGTCGATCATCGACGTGCTGAACGATGGCCTGTCGTCCGTCTACACGTTCTTCGATCCGACCGACGAACACGCCAGCTTCGGCACCTACAACATCCTCTGGCAGATCGAGCAGTGTCGCCTGCTGCGCCTGCCGTACCTGTACCTCGGCTATTGGATCGAGGCGAGCCCGAAGATGGCGTACAAGGCGAAGTTCCGCCCGATCGAGATCCTGCAGCAAGGCCGCTGGATCAGGCCGGCGAACTGAGCGTCATCCGCCTGCCGGCACCCGTGCTGTACGACTTCGCCCGCCCGTTCATCTTCATCCTCGATCCGGAAACGGCGCACCACCTCGCATTTTCAAACCTCGACCGCGCCCACGCGGTGGGGCTGACCCGTCTGCTGCGCCCGCATGTGGCCGACGATCCGGTCGAACTGATGGGGCTCACCTTTCCGAATCCGGTCGGGCTGGCTGCCGGCCTGGACAAGAACGCCGCGCACATCGACGCGCTGGCCGACTTCGGCTTTGGCTTCATCGAGGTCGGCACGGTGACACCGCGTCCGCAGCCCGGCAATGCGAAGCCGCGTCTGTTTCGACTTCCGCAAGCGCGTGCGCTGATCAACCGGATGGGCTTCAACAACGACGGGCTGGACCGATTCGTCGCCAACGTCGAGGCAGCGCGTGCGCGCAGGATCGTGCTGGGGCTGAATATCGGCAAGAATGCCGACACGCCGATCGAACGGGCGCTGGACGACTACGTGCTCGGCCTGCAGCGCGTGTATCCGTTGCTCGTTGCGCGCCCCGGTTACGTGGCCGTGAACATATCTTCGCCGAACACCAAGGACCTGCGTTCGCTGCAGGGCGGCAGCGAATTGACCTCGCTGCTGCGCGGCCTGCGCAAGGAAAGAAAGCGCCTTGCCGATCGGCATGGCCAGCGCGTCCCGCTGGCCGTGAAGATCGCGCCCGATCTCGACGATGCCGACCTGCCGCGCATCGCCGATGCGCTGGTGGCCAACGACGTCGACGCCGTGATCGCCACCAACACGACGGTCGCGCGCAATGCGGTCGCCGGCTTGCCCCACGGCGACGAGACCGGCGGACTGTCAGGCGAGCCGCTGACGGCGCGGGCGACCGAAGTCGTTCGGCTGCTGGCCGCGCATCTGCAGGGCGCGCTGCCGATCATCGGTGTCGGCGGCATCATGAAAGGCGAGGACGCCGCGGAGAAGATGGCCGCCGGCGCGTCGC
This sequence comes from Burkholderiaceae bacterium, assembly GCA_041565015.1. Lineage (GTDB taxonomy): Bacteria > Pseudomonadota > Gammaproteobacteria > Burkholderiales > Burkholderiaceae_F > JADJWR01. The sequence goes on along the minus strand of JBFGOX010000064.1, from coordinate 7,708 downwards.
TGATCCAGATGTACACCGGAATCATCTACCGTGGGCCGGCTCTGGTCGGTGAATGCCGACGGGCGATCCTGCGTTATCGCAGGCAGGCGACGACGTGGCGCAAGGCGGCGTCGGCAAGGGCGGCCTGAACGCGGGAGCGCCTCGACAGGCGACCGGCCGCGCAATTCGCTGTTTCGTCGCGCTGCAGCCCGACGAGGCCGCGCGCGAACGACTCGACGTTCTGGCGCGTGCGCAGCAGGCGCGTTTTCCGGCGGCGCGGCGAATGCAGCGTGACAACATCCACCTGACGCTGGCCTTCATCGGTGCGCTCGATGCGGCGATCGCGCAGCGGGTCGCGGCGCGGCTGCTGGCCGAGAAGTTCGAGCCGTTTGACTGGGTCCTCGATGCGGTCGGCGCCTTCGACCGTGCACGCGTGCTGTGGGCCGGCGGTACCGACGCGCGGCTCGAGGCGCTGGCGGCGCGGGTGCGGCAACTGCTCGATGCGCTGGACGTGCGCTACGACCGCAAGCCGTTCGTGGCCCATGTGACGCTGCTGCGCAAGTTGCCGCGCGTCACCGCACGCGCCGCATCGCTCGCGGTTGAACCGCCGATTCTGTGGCGCGCGGCGGCGCCGGTGTTGCTGCAGTCGACAACCGACCGCAACGGGATTCGTTACACGGCGGTCGACGGGCAGGAAGGCAGTTGCTGATTTGGCGAGGATCAAGACTCCTGCACGGACCGGTTGACGCCGGCAGCAGGCGGGCCGGATGCTCGCGCCTATGTGCGTCCTGCCGCCGCGGATCTTCGTTTGTTCGCTGCCCGTCGCTGGCGGGCGATCACGACTGCAATCAACCGCATGGGACCGTTGACGATCACCCTGATCACGCTGCTGGGCGTGGCGGGATTCTGCGCCCTGGCCTGGCGCAAGCTGGCGATCGTCGCCAGCCTGCAGCCGGAGGTGCGCTGGGACCGGCCGCTTGAACGACTGAAAAAGCTGGTTTCGATGGGCCTGCTGCAATCGCGGATGATCGCCGGCGAACCGAAGCCCGGCGTCATGCACACGGTGATCTTCATCGGCTTCATGACGCTGCTGGTGCGCAAGGTGCAGTTGCTGGTGATCGGCTATTCGCCGACCTTCGTCTATCCGGGGGCGCTTGGCGGGATCTACGCCGCGTTCAAGGACCTGGTCGAGGTCGCGGTGACGGTCGCCGTGCTGTACGCGTTCTGGCGCCGCTTCGTGCTGAAACCCAAACGGCTGGAGGCCAACCGCGAGGCGATCCTGGTGCTGTCGCTGATCCTGACCATCATGGTCACCGATTTCCTGTACGACGGCTTCAAGTTCGCGTTATTCGATGGCCGCGATGCCGGCATCGCGCACGAGCAATCGTTTGCGTTCGTCGGCTCGGCGCTGGCCGCTGCGCTGTCCGGGCTGTCACCCGAGGCGCTCAATGGCGGCTACCAGGCCTTCTACTGGATCCAGATGCTGACCGTTTTCAGCTTCCTGGTCTGGCTGCCCGCGGGCGAGCATTTCCATATCGTCACCGCACTGCCGGCAGTCTTCCTCAGCCGCGACACGCCACTGAACCGCGTGCCGTCGGTCGACCTCGAAAAGATGATGGCCGAGGACAGCGACGCCGACCTGAAGGTCGGCGCGCGCACCGCCGCCGACCTGCAATGGAAGGACGCATTCGACGCCTTCACCTGCACCGAATGCGGCCGTTGCAAGGACGCCTGCCCGACCTTCCTGACCGGCAAGCCGCTGGCACTCAAGTGGGTGCATGACAAGGTCAAGCATCATCTACTGGCGCACCGGCGACAGCTGATCTCGCACCAGGAAGCACAGTTGCCGCCGCTGGTCGGCCAAGTGATCGATCCGGATGCGCTATGGGCGTGCACGACCTGCGGTTACTGCGAACATGCCTGCCCGATCGAACTCGAGCACCTGGGCAAGTTCTTCCGCCTGCGCCAGCACCAGGTCCTGATGGAAGGGGTGTTCCCCGCCGAATTGAAGACGGTGTTCGACAACTACGAGGGCGCAGGCAATCCGTGGGGGCTGCCGGCCGACTCGCGCGCCGACTGGGCCAAGGGACTCGACGTGCCGCTGCTGTCGTCGGCGGAGCAGGCGCAGGAACTCGACTATCTCTTCTACGTCGGCTCGGCGCAGTCATTCGACGACCGCAGCCAGAAGGTTGCCCGCGCCTTCGTCAAGATCCTGCGCGCCGCCGGCGTGCGCTTCGCGATCCTCGGCCCGGCCGAAGGCTCGACCGGCGAGTGCGTTCGCCGCGCCGGCAACGAGATGCTGTTCCAGACGCTGGCGCAGGGCCTCGTCGAGACATTGAACGGAATGGGCGTGAAGCGCATCGTGACCTGTGACCCGCACGCCTTCAATGCGCTGAAGAACGAGTATCCGGAATTTGGCGGCCAATACGAGGTCGTTCATCACACGCAACTGATCGATAAGCTGATCCGCGCCGGCCGCATCAAGCCGCGCGCCGCGTTCGAGCGCGTGATCTACCACGAGCCCTGTTATCTCGGCCGGCACAACGGCGAGTACGAGGCGCCGCGGCGCGTGCTGGCGGCCGTCAGCAAGGACGCACCGCTCGAGTTCGCGTTGAACCGCAGCCATGCGATGTGCTGCGGCGCCGGCGGCGGCCGCTTCTGGATGGAAGAGCACATCGGCAAGCGGATCAACGTGACCCGTGTCGAGCAGGCGATCGAGCGCAATCCGCGCCTGATCGCCACCGCCTGCCCGTACTGCGCGACGATGATCCGCGACGGCACTACGGCACTCGGCCAGGACTCGGCCATCGGCACGCGCGACCTCGCCGAGCTGGTGGCCGAAGCGCTCGAGGCGGCGGCTGCGACGAGCCCCGAGATGCAGGAAAGGCCTGAAGCGGTCGCTGCCTGATCCGGCGCTCAGGAACGGGACTTGCGCTCGCGGTACATCTCGATGAACGTGCGACCGGACGGCGCCGGAAGATCGCGATGCGCAGTCCAGCCGCCGGCCAGCGGCAGCGAACGGATGCGGCCCTTCTCGCCGCCGAGCCACTTCAGAACGCGGACGCCGATGCGCGCCAGCGGCTGGTAAAGCGCCGGCCGCCGCGCGGCGAACGCCCAGGCGCCAATGCCCGCCCGTTCGTACCAGGGACGCAGTCCGCGTTCGACCTGCTTTTCACGCAGCTTGCGCAGCAGGTCGGGCAACGGGATCTTCACCGGACAGACGACGCTGCACTGGCCGCACAGCGTGGCCGCCTGCGGCAGATCAAGCGCGTTTTCGACGCCGACGTAACTGGGCGTCAGCACCGAACCCATCGGCCCCGGGTAGACCCAGCCGTAGGCGTGGCCGCCGATCTTCTGGTACACGGGGCAGTGGTTCATGCAGGCGCCGCAGCGGATGCAGCGGAGCATCTCCTCGAACTCGCCGCCGAGAAGACCGGTGCGGCCGGCGTCCATCAGCACGAAGTAGGTGTGCTGCGGCCCGTCGAGCTCGTCGGCAGCGCGCGTTCCGGTGAGCAGCGAGAAGTAGTTGGAGATCGGCTGGCCGGTCGCAGAGCGCGCCAGCAGCCGCATGATCGTCGCTGCATCCTCGAGCGTCGGCAGCACCTTCTCGATGCCTGCGAGCACCACGTGCACGCGCGGCAGCAGCGTGCACATGCCCTCGTTGCCCTCGTTTGTCACCAGGGCGACGGAACCGGTCTCGGCGATCAGGAAGTTGGCGCCGGTCACGCCCATGTCGGACGACAGGAAATGCGCGCGCAGCACTTCGCGCGCCTCGCGCGTGAGCTGATTGATCTCCGTCTTGCGCGGTGTGCCGTGTGTACGCGCAAACAGATCGGCGACCTCGTCGCGGTCCTTGTGGATGACCGGCGCAATGATGTGCGACGGCGGCTCGTTGTCGTTGATCTGCAGGATGTACTCGCCCAGATCGGTCTCGACCGATTCGATTCCCGCCGCCGCCAGCTTCTGGTTCAGCTCGATCTCTTCGGACACCATCGACTTGGTTTTGGTGACCTTTTTCACGTCGTGGCGGCGCGCGATCTCGACGATCAGCTGCGCCGCCTCATCGTATGTCTGCGCGTACAGCACGGTGGCGCCGCGCGCCGTAGCCGTCTTTTCGAAGCGCTCGAGCCATACGTCGAGGCGGCCAAGCGCGCGGTTGCGCCGTTCGACGGCCGCATTGCGCGTGCCCTCGAAGTCGTCGAGTTCGGCGATCGCCGCGGCTCGGGCGGTCGAGATCTTCTCGGCGAAGGTCGACAGGTTGCGCTGCAACCGCGCATCGGCAAGCTTCATCGCCGCCCGCGATTTGAAGTGCATCGATTGAACGTGCACGCCGGTTCCCTCAGCCTCTACACATCGCCGGCAAGCACCTGCGCGACATGCAGCACGCGCGTGCTCTCGTCGCCGGTTCGGCGCAGCCGTCCTTCGATGTTCAGCATGCAGCCGAGGTCGCCGAGGACGACCGCTTCCGCGCCGGAAGCGCGAATATTGCGGCACTTCTCATCGACGATCGCGGCCGACACGTCGCCGTATTTGATGGAGAAGGTGCCGCCGAACCCGCAGCATCGCTCGCAGCCCGCCATTTCAGTCAGTTGCGCGCCCGGAACCAGCGCCAGAAGCCGTCTGGGCTGCGCCGACACGCCGAGTTCACGCAGGCCGCAGCACGAGTCGTGATAGGTGATACGAGCGCTGAAGTCCGAATCGAGCCGCTCGATCTTCAGCACGGTCACAAGGAAGTCGGTCAGTTCATAGGTGCGCGCGGCGAGATCTTCGGCCCGCGCTTTCAGGTCCGGATCGTCCTTGAACAGTTCGAGGAAGTGGACCTTGATCTGCCCGCCGCAGGACCCCGATGGCACGACCACATAGTCGAAGTGCGCGAATTCGTGGATCAGCTTCTCCGCCAGTGCCCGCCCGGCCGCCGCGTCGCCGGAGTTGTAGCCCGGCTGCCCGCAGCAGGTCTGCGTCAACGGGACTTCGACGGTGCAGCCGGCGCGCTCGAGCAGTTTGAGTGCCGCAAAGCCGATTTCCGGTCGAACCGCATCGACAAGACAGGTGACGAAAAGTCCGACCCGCACGGGCAGCCCCTAGCGGCGGTGGAACGAACTGGCTGCGACGCGGCACAGGCGCTGATGCGCTGGCATCGTTTCGTATGGCGACATAGAATTACGCATATCGAACTGCCCACTGCATGATGACCGATCGTCGTTCGAACGCTCCGACCCGCGAGAAGACCGCCATCCAGGTGATCGAGCGGATGATGAATCTGCTCGACGCCCTGGCCAAAGATACCGGCGCGGTCAGCCTGAAGGAACTGGCGCTGTCCACCGGGCTGCATCCGTCGACGGCGCACCGGATACTAAACGACATGGTTGTCGGTCGCTTCGTCGATCGCGGCGAGCAGCCGGGCACTTACCGGCTGGGCATGCGTTTGCTCGAACTCGGCAATTTGGTCAAGGCCCGGCTGTCGGTGCGCGAGGCTGCAATCGAGCCGATGCGCGAACTGCACCAGCGTACCGGTCACACCGTGAACCTGTCGCTGCGCCAGGGCGACGAGATCATCTACGTCGAGCGAGCCTACAGCGAGCGCTCGGGCATGCAGGTGGTGCGTGCCATCGGCGGTCGTGCGCCATTGCACCTGACGTCCAGCGGCAAGCTTTTTCTGGCCGCCGACGATCCGCGCGTCGTCCGCGCCTACGCGACCCGAACCGGACTGGCCGGACACACGCGCAATTCGATCACCGAACTGCCGAAGCTGGAACGCGAATTGTCACTGGTTCGCGCGCGCGGCTATGCACGCGACAACGAGGAACTCGAACTGGGCGTGCGCTGCATCGCAGCCGCTGTGCGCGACGACTCGGGTCGGGTGATCGCAGGGCTTTCGCTGTCAGCGCCTGCCGAGCGGATGAACGACGAGTGGGCCACGGACCTGCTGGCTGCCGCGCAGCAGATTTCGCTTCAGCTCGGCCATGTCGCCAACAGTGAAAGCGGCACGCCGAACAGCGGCCGCTCGAAAGCCTGACGCGTGACTCAGACCCTTGGCACCAGCGCACCGGAGCGGTTGGCTTCGAGCCAGTCGCGGATGCGCTGCGCATCGCCGATACGCGAATACTTGCCGACCGAGTCGAGCAGGACCATCACGACGCGCTGCCCCTCGATCACCGCCTGCATTACGAGGCAACGTCCCGCGGCCGAGATATAGCCGGTCTTCTGCAGGCCAATGTCCCACTTCGGACTCGCCGTCAAACGGTTGGTATTGCCATAGCGAACGACGCGCTTGCCCACGGGCAAGGACAGCTCGCTGCTGGTCGAGTAGTCGCGGATCAGCGGGTGCTCATAGGCCGCATTGACCAGACGCACCAGGTCGTTCGGCGAGGAGCGGTTGTCCGCCGACAGCCCAGTCGGATCGGCGAAATGCGTGTCGTGCATACCGAGCAGTTGCGCCTTGGCATTCATCGCATCCACCGCTGCTTCGACACCGCCCGGATAGGTCCGCCCGAGCAGCTGGGCCGCGTGATTCTCGGATGACATCAATGCCAGCTGCAGCGCCTGCGCGCGCGTGAGCTTGACGCCGGGATTCAGCCACGACCGCACGCGGTCGATCGTGCGATCCGAACGCTCGACCTCGAGGCGTTCTTCGAGATCAAGGTCGGCCTGGACCGTGATCAACGCGGTCATCAACTTGGTGATCGACGCGATCGGCAGGACCGCGTTCGGATTCTTCTCGAACAGCACTTCGTTGGTGTCCTGATCGACGACCAGCGCAACGGAAGACTTCAGATCGAGCGGGTCGTTCGTCCGATGCAGGCCGGCGATCTGGCCCTCGCTCGGTCGTAGCGGCTGACGCGCCTTCGTGCGCGTTCGGCTGCTGCTGGAGATCTTGCGAGGGGCCGCCTTGCTTGCGCTGGCCTTGTTCGCCTTGGCTTCGCTGTTGCGCGACTGCGCAGCGACCGGACTGCTGATGCCCGTGCTGATCAGGACCACAAACAGGGCAACTATCAGGAACTGCACGGGCCTACTCCTCCGAAAGCACTGCGCCCCGCCTCGCTGATTCCGCCTCGCGCCGATGGCGAAACTTATTGCGCTACGACGCGAAGCGCCAGCTGACAGTTTTCATTAATGACGACGGCATCACTTGCTTCGCTTCGGCTCGGCGATGTCGGCGGCCAGGACTGCGGGGGCACCTTGATCACGAAATGGCCGTTGAAGCCGACCACCAAGCACCGACCAGTGCATCACGCGCTAACCCGCGCCGCTGACGCCGCAACGCTTGTCCACTGACGAGTGTCGCCTAACTTCTGAGAATTATTCTGCAAGCGATTGATTTCACGCGAGTCTAGCTTTGAGCTTTTCCGGCTGTAAAGCGAAGTGTTGCTAAATCGCCTCAGCGATGGCGCGGCCGAGGTCCGCGGTGCCAGCGGATCCGCCGATATCGGGCGTCAGGGGCGCATGGCCTGGACCGGCGGCAAGCGCCGCTTCGATCGCCCGCAGCACGGCGGCACCGGCTTCGTCGTGACCGAGCCAGTCGAGCATCATCGACGCGCACCAGATCTGGCCGATCGGATTGGCAACCCCCTTGCCCGCGATGTCCGGCGCGGACCCGTGCACGGGTTCGAACAGCGAAGGGAACTTGCGCTCCGGATTCAGATTGGCCGATGGCGCGATGGCGATGGTGCCGGTGCAAGCCGGGCCGAGGTCGGACAGGATGTCGCCGAACAGATTCGACGCCACCACG
>JBFGOX010000063.1:0-9737 GCA_041565015.1 Burkholderiaceae bacterium | reverse complement strand
GCCTCGGTATTCGGATAGTCGGCGAGGATCTTCTGCAGCGCCGCGCGCGCGCGCGTCGTGTCCTTCAGTTCGACATGGCTGGCGGCGATGTTCAGCAGCGCATCGGGTGCGCGCGGCGAATCGGCGTGCACATCGACGACCACCTGTTGCGCCGCGATCGCGGCGCGATAGTCCTTCATGCCATAGAAGGAGTTGCCGAGCCAGTAGTTGGCCGACGGCGCGTAGGCCGACCTCGGCCAGCGGGCCAGGAAGACCTGCAGGGCCTGCGAAGCGCCACGGAAATCGCCGGCGCGAAACTGCGCCAGCGCTGCATCGTAGGCGGTCTGTTCCGCGCGCTCGACCGTGACCGCCTTGCCGTCGATCGTGGTCGACAGCGGCTCGAACGCCTTCATACGATTGTCGAGATCGGCATACAGATCGCGATTGCGCTGCTGCAGCGTGGCGACCTCGTGCGTCAGCGTCTCGACCTGGCCACGCAGATTTGCGATCTCGCGCCGCTGCAGATCGACCGTGTTGGCGAATTCGAGCTGCGCGCGGTTGGCCGCCTCGAGCCGCTCGATCCGGGTGGCCAGTTCAGCGTCCTTTTCGCGCAGTTGCCGTTCCTGCTCGGCCACTTTCGCGCGCAGTTCGAGAATCGCCTTGCGCGCCTCGTCGTCGCCGAATATCGCCAGCGCCGGCGAACTCGCCAGGGCCAGCGCAACGGCGAATACCGCGATTGAAATACGCGAGCGCATCAGTCTCTACTGGCGATAGTTCAGGTCGGCGCGACGATTCTGCGCCCACGCCGCTTCGTCGGCGCCGGTGGCCACCGGCTTTTCCTCGCCGAAGCTGATCGTCTCCATCTGGTTTTCGGCCACGCCCAGCAGGCGCAGCCGGCTCTTGACTGCCTCCGCGCGCTTTTGCCCCAATGCCAGGTTGTATTCACGGCTGCCGCGCTCGTCGGCGTTGCCTTCGATCATGATCCGCCGGCTGGGATTGCCGACCAGGAACTTGCCATGCGCTTCGATCAGGCTCTGGTACTCGGGCTTGACCAGGAAGCTGTCGAAGTCGAAGAAGACGCTGCGTTTGGCCAGCGGGCTCGCCGGATCACTCAGCGGGTCGATGCCCTTGGGCGTCGTGTCGACGCGGGCGACTGCGCGCGGGTCGGTTCTCGTGTCCGATGGCCTCGTCGTCGGCGACGTCGTCGCGCTCTTGTCGGTGACCGGTGCGGTCGTCGTCGACTCGTCCAGCGGCGTGCTGGCGCAAGCGGCCAGCAGCAGCGCAGCGGCGGCACTGCTCGCCAATCGCATCAGTCGGTTCGGTGTCATTGCTTTCCTCCTTTACTTGATGAACGGACCCCAGGTCGGCTCCCTGACGTCGCCGCTCGGACCGCTTAGTCGCACGCGCACCCGCGCATCGACGGAAACAGTGGCCAGAATGCCACGGCGGCCGATCTCGGTCGCGTACAGCAGCATCCGTCCGTTCGGCGCGAAGCTGGGCGATTCGTCCAGCTGCGTGTCGGTGAGCGCTGTTTCTTGATTGGTGACCAGGTCCATCGTATGCACCTGAAAGCGGCCGCCGCGGCGGCCGATGTAGGCCAGCAGCCGGCCATCGGCGCTCAGGCGCGGGCTGACGGTGTAATCGCCGGAAAAAGTCACCCGCGCCACGTTGCCGCCGTCGGGGTTCATGCGGTAGATCTGCGGCCCGCCGCCGCGATCGGACGTGAAGTAGATGAACTTGCCGTCCGCCGAAAAGATCGGCTCGGTGTCGATGCCCGCCGATCGGGTCAGGCGCCTGACATTGCTGCCGTCGGCGTTGATCGAGTAGATCTGCGACAGCCCGTCGCGCGTGAGCACGACGGCCAGCGACTTGCCGTCGGGCGCCCACGCCGGCGCCGAGTTGCTGCCGTGGAAATTGGCCAGCACCCGCCGCTCGCCGGTGGTGAGCGTATGCACGTACACGACAGGCTTGCCGCTTTCGAACGACACGTACGCGAGCCGCGAGCCGTCGGCCGACCACGCCGGCGACATGATCGGCTCGCGCGAGCGCAGCGCCGGTTGCGCATTGGCACCGTCGGCGTCGGCGACGTGCAGTTCGAAGCTGTTCTTTCCCAGTTGCACGACGTAGGCGATGCGGGTGGCGAAGACGCCGCGCTCGCCGGTCAGCCGTTCGAAGATCCGGTCCGAGATGCGATGGGCGTTCAGCCGCAGTTCGGCCGCCGTCGACACGTACGACAGCGCATCGAGCTGCGACTGCTTGACCGTGTCGTACAGGCGGAAGCGCAGATCGAAGCGGCCGTCGGCGAGCCGGGCTACCGAGCCGACGACCAGCGAATCGGCCCCTTTGCCCTTGAACTCGGCGAAGTTCACCGCGGCCGTATCCGCCAGCGGCGCGCTGCCGGGATCGATCAGGCGAAAAAGGCCCGAACGCTGCAGATTGGCGCGAATGATCTCGTCGACCGGTTGCGGAATCTCGCCGTCGCGCTTGAAGGCCGCGACGGCAATCGGGAACTGATTCGAGCCGACGCCGGTGATCTCGACGCGCAACTGCGCGGCGGCCGGCGACAGGAACAGGAGCGCTGCGAGCAGGCCGAGCGCGTTGAGGAAAAGTCCGGACATCAGCGGGGAATTATAGAAAGCAGGGTTGGCGGGCCTTCGTGGGGATGCCCTTACGGTTACTGCGCATCGACGGGGCGGAAACGGATGATCACGGTGCGGTCGACGGTGCCGTCGCGCTTGCGTGGGAACGGATCGGTGCGGCGGATCGCGCGTTCGACCGCCTCATCGTAGCCCGCCAGTCCGCTCGGCTTCAGTCGCTTCACGGCCATGATTTCTCCGGTCGGCAGCAAGTCGACCTGGAACTCCGCGTACACGCTTGGCGGCGTTCCCTCGGGCACCGCAAACACGATGCGAGGTTTGATAATGCCTACTAGCTGCGCCGCGTAGCCTGGATCGCCGCGGCCGGTGCCTTCAATCGGCGTCGGTCCTGGAGTGCCGCCGGCGGCCTGCTTGAGCATCCGCGCCTCCTCGGCCTTGCGCACCGCCTGGCGGTTTTCCTCCTCGCGCCTGAGCTGTTCGGCCCGCGCCATGGCCTCGGCCTGCTTCTTGCGCTCGTCCTCAAGCTGCTTCTTTTCCTCCGCCAGCCGCTTGGTCTCCGCCTCGCGCCGCTTCTTTTCCGCCGCCAGCTTGCGCTCGGCCTCGAGCTTGCGTTCCTCTTCGCGCCGCTTCTCGGCTTCGATCCTCTTCTTCTCCTGCTGCAGGACGATATCCGCATCAGGCCTTTCCGGTTCACGCTCGACCTTCACCGGAGGCGGTGGTGGTGGCGGCGGTGCGACCACCGCCGGTTCGGGCGGCGGGCCCCACAACTCGACGACGACCGGACCGGCCGGCTCGATACGCCACTGCACCGAAATCCACAGCGCGGCAACCAGCAACGCATGCATGGCCACCGCCAGCACGAAAGCGGCGGGCGTGTTCTGCTGCGCGCGCGGCTGGTACGGGCGAACATGGGCGGCAACGGCGGCCATCGAGAGACTACTTCTCCGGCTGCACGGCGAGACCGACGCGCGCGATGCGCTCCTTCTGCAGCGCGCTCATCACCTTCATCACCTGCTCGTAGCGCACATCCTTGTCGGCGGCGATGACCACCGGTGGCTTCAGCTGGGCATCCGGCTGCGCCTGCTGGCGCTGCTTGACCAGCGCCACCGCGCCCGGAAGATCCGCGGCCAGTTGCTTGCCGCCTTCGCGCAGCGAAACCTGGCCGTCGACCTTGACCACGATCTCGAGCGGCTTGTCGGGCGCGCGCCCCGACTTGCCGACCGACGGCAGGTTGACCAGGCTCGGATTCACGAACGGCGCTGAGACCATCAGGATCACCACCAGCACCAGCATGACGTCGATGTAGGGCACGACGTTGATATCGGCGAGCATGCGCCGGCGGCTGCCGGCGACGCGGCGGGCAAGCAATGCCATCTATGAACGGCCAGCCGAAGTCGATGGGGTCAACGTCATGTGCCTACCGCTGCCGTTGTAGGATGTTCGAGAATTCCTCGATGAAGGTCTCGAAGCGGTTGGCCAGGCGATCGATGTCGTGCGCGAAGCGGTTGTAGGCGACCACCGCCGGGATCGCCGCGAAAAGCCCGATTGCAGTGGCGATCAGTGCTTCGGCAATGCCCGGTGCCACCGAGGCCAGCGTCGCATTGTCGAGATTGGACAGGCCCGTGAACGCGTGCATGATGCCCCAGACGGTCCCGAACAGCCCGATGTAGGGACTGACCGAGCCGACCGAGGCCAGGAACTGCAGTCGCCGCTCGAGCGCGTCCATCTCGCGCTGGTAGCAGGCCCGCATCGCCCGCCGGGCGCCGTCGAGGATCGAGGCCCGACTTTCGCCTTCCGCGTCACGGCCGCGCAGCTTGAGGAACTCGCTCATGCCGCCCTCAAAAATCCGCTCGAGGGCGCCGGTGCGGTGCCGGCGGCTGGTTGCCTTTTCGTGCAGCCGGCCAAGATCGGCGCCGCCCCAGAATTCGCGCTCGAAGCGTTCCGTCTCCTTGCGCGCGGCGCGGATCGCAAAGCCCTTGCCGAAGATCACCGTCCACGAGGCGAGCGAGACCAGGATCAGCAGCGCCATCACGCTTTGCACGACCAGCGTGGCCTTGGTGACCAGAATCAGTATCGAAAGATCGGCAGTCGTGTTCATCTGCGTTGTCAGGCGGTGGCGGAAGCGAGCGGCACAGCAAGTCGCTCGACCAGAAGCGTCGGCAGCCGCGCCGGCGCCAGCGTCCCGGTGCCGACGCACGCGACTTTGACGCGCGCCTCGGCCAGGAGTTCGTCGTCGAGCCGGGCGTGCTGCTGGAACACAAGGAACGAACGCGCGCGCTCGGCGATCGACGCGTCGATCGTCAGCACGTCGTCGAGCCGCGCCGGCCGGTGATAGCGCAGCGCCAGGTCGACGACGACGAACTGCAACTGCTGCCGTGCCGCCAGTTCGCGCTGGTCGATGCCGAGCGAACGCAACCATTCCGTCCGGCAGCGCTCGAAGTACTTGAGGTAATTGGCGTAGTAGACAATGCCGGCGGCGTCGGTGTCTTCGTAATAGACGCGAACGGACCAGCGAAAGAAGGTATTTTCGTCGACAGCGTGCTTCACGGCAGCCGAGTGTATCGCGCAGGGGCGAAATGATGCTGCGGCGCAGAGCCGACGCTGGGGCGCTGCGGCGCCATCGCTAGAATCGCGCCCTTCGCTCGTACCCACGCGGTTTCAACCAGGCGCACGACGGGAGAAACACGATGCGCAGTGATCACACCGGACCCGGAGGCGCGATTCTCATCGCCGCGCTGACGGTCGTGCTGCTGTCCGGCTGCAGCCGGGTGACGAACAGCCCGCATTCGCGCGGGGCCGAGAAGACCAACACGCTGTTCACCGCCTTCACCGAGCGCTCGCCAAAATACCTGGACCCGACCAGCAGCTATTCGAACGACGAGACGCCTTACACGTACCAGGTCTACGAGCCGCTTTACGGCTACCACTACCTGAAGCGCCCCTACGAGCTGGCGCCGCGCGCCGCCGAGGCCGTCGCCAAGCCGCGCTTTCTCGACCGGGACGGCAGGGAACTGCCGGCCGACGCGCCAGGCGAATCGATCGCCGAGAGCGTCTACGACATCACGATCAGGAAAGGCATCCAGTTCGCGCCGCACCCGGCCTTCGCCAGGGATGCGGCGGGCAACTACGTCTATCACGACCTGCGGCGCGACGACGTCGCCGACAAGTACCGGATCACCGACTTTCCGCTGACCGGCACGCGCGAACTGACCGCGCACGATTACGTCTACGCGATCCGCCGGCTGGCCACACCAAGGATCAAGTCGCCGTCGTATTCGCTGATGGCCGAGTACATCATCGGCCTGAAGGAATACGGCGACCGTATCGCCGAGATCGACCGCGAACTGCGCAAGGATCTCGCGCCGACGAACCGCGACCTGCCGATGCTGGACTTCCGGCAGTACGCGTTCGCCGGCGCCGAAGCGCTGGACGATCACACGCTGCGCGTCCGCATCAAGGGCAAGTACCCGCAGTTCAAGTACTGGCTGGCGATGACGTTCTTCGCGCCGGTGCCGTGGGAGGCGGAGAAGTTCTACGCGCAGCCCGGCATGGCCGAAAAGAACCTGACGCTCAATTACTGGCCGGTCGGCACCGGGCCGTTCATGCTGACCGAGTTCCTCGAGAACCGCCGCCATGTGCTCGAGCGCAACCCGAACTTCCGTGGCCAGCCGTATCCGTGCGAAGGCGAACCCAAGGACCGCGCCGAGGGCATGCTGGCCGATTGCGGCAAAGCGACCCCGTTCGTCGACAAGATCGTCTTCAACATCGAGAAGGAAGCCATTCCGCTGAAGACGAAATTCTTCCAGGGTTATTACGACGCGCCGCAGATCGAGCGGCTCGACCAGGGCACCGATTTCATCGTCGAGATGGCCGACTCGAAGGACAAGGACGCCGAGTACCGCGCCAAGGGCATCAAGCTGCCGACGACGATCGAGGCCAACAGCTGGTACTTCGGTTTCAACATGCTCGACCCGGTCGTCGGCTGGGGCAAGACTGCCGACGAACGCGAGCGCAACCGCAAGCTGCGGCAGGCGCTGTCGATCGCGATCGACTGGGAAGAGTTCGTGCAGATCTTCGAGAAAGGCCAGGGCATGCCGGCTCAGGGACCGCTGCCGCCGGGCCTGTTCGGCTATCGCGAAGACGGACCGGCGGCGTTCAACCCGGCCGTCTACCGCAAGGTCGACGGCGGCATCGAGCGGCGGCCGATCGAGGATGCGAAGAGGCTGCTCGCCGAGGCCGGCTACCCGGACGGCCGCGACGCGAAAACGGGCCAGCCGCTGGTGCTGAACTTCGACTACCAGCGCGCGCTGACGCCGGCGGTGCGGCCGCTGATGGCCTGGTACCAGAAGCAGTTCGCCAAGGTCGGCGTGCAGCTGGAGATCCGCGCGACCGACTACAACCGCTTCCAGGACAAGATGAACAAGGGCAGCCACCAGATCTATTTCTGGGGCTGGCTGGCCGACTATCCGGACGCCGAGAACTTCCTGTTCCTGCTCTACGGACCCAACTCGAAGGCGCTGACCGGCGGCAACGGCGAAAACACCTCCAACTATCAGAACCCGGAGTTCGACAAGCGCTTCGAACTGATGAAGTTCGAGGACGACGGTCCGACCAAGGCACGGCTGATCGACGAGATGATCCGCATCGCCCAGAACGATGCCGTCTGGAGCTGGGGCTATTTTCCGACTTCGGCGGCGGCATTCCATCAGTGGGTCCACAACGGCAAACCCACGCAGATCATCCGCAACCACATCCAGTACCTGCGCGTCGACCCGCAGCTGCGGGCGGCGAAGATTGCCGAATGGAACAAGCCGGTCTGGTGGCCGGTGTGGTTGATCGCATTCGCCCTGGTGGCGGCGGTGGTGCCGGCGTTTCTTGCCTACCGGCGCCGCGAGCGCGAAAACGCCGCGCGCACGCTGGCGCGCGAGGCGGCCGCGGGAGCGGCGGAGTGATGGGAAATGCTTGAAGTCGTCACCCCGGCGAAGGCCGGGGTCCATTCTTCGTCTGCACCAACTTGGGTCCCGGCCCCGGATCGAGTCCGGGGCAGGCTCTGCGCCGGGACGACAGCGCCCTCGGCCCGATGCTGAACTACATCCTCCGCCGTATCGCTTACGGCGTGCTGATCCTCGTCGGCGTGAACCTGTTCACGTTCGTGCTGTTCTTCACCATCAATACGCCCGACGACATGGCGCGCCTGAACATCGGCGGCAAGCGGGTCACCCAGGAGGCGATCGAGAAGTGGAAAGTCGAGCGCGGCTACGACAAGCCGCTGCTGTTCAACGCCGAGGCGCAGGGCACGGATCAGTTCACGCGCACGATCTTCTACGAACGCTCGGTGCAGCTGTTTGCCTTCAGATTCGGCGCCTCGGATTCCGGTCGCGACATCGGCTACGAAATCCGCCAGCGCATCGGCCCTTCGCTGGCGGTCGCCGTGCCGACGTTCCTGCTCGGCGTCATGGCCACCGTGAGCGTAGCGCTGCTGATGGTGTTCTTTCGTGCCACCTACCTTGATTTCTGGGGCGTCACGATGGCTGTGGTGCTGATGTCGATCTCGGCGCTGTTCTACATCATCGTCGGCCAGTACTTCTTCTCGACGCTGCTGAAGCTGGTGCCGATCTCGGGCTTCGCCGGCGGCCTCAATCTGCTCGTTTTCCTCGCGCTGCCGATCGTCATCGGCGTGCTGGCGCGACTCGGCGCCGATTCGCTGCTGTACCGGACCATGTTCCTCGAAGAAATCAGCAAGGACTACGTGCGCACTGCCCGCGCCAAGGGCCTGTCGGAGGCGGCGGTGCTGTTCCGCCACGTGCTGCGCAACGCGTCGCTGCCGATCCTGACCTCGACGGTGGCGGTGCTGCCGCTGCTGTTTCTCGGCAGCCTGATCATGGAAAGCTTCTTCGGCATCCCGGGCCTTGGCAGCTACACGATCGACGCGATCAACGCGCAGGACTTCGCGGTCGTGCGCTCGATGGTCTTCCTCGGCTCGGTGCTGTACATCATCGGCCTGATCCTGACCGACATCTCCTACACCGTCGCCGACCCGCGTGTGCGGCTGGGCTAGACAAACGCGACGATGCCCAAGTTCGTCTTCCTCGCCACCGACGTCGCGCTGTTCCTGCTGCTCGCCGGGCTCGCGCTTTACGTCTGGCATGCGCGCCGCTCGCCCGACCTGCGCGCGACTTGGCGCAGCGTCTTTCGCGACGCGGCGGCGATGTGCGCGCTGGTCGTGCTGAGCCTGTTCCTGCTGCTGGCGGCGCTCGACTCGATCCACTTTCGTCCGCTGCTGCCACCCGTGCCCGGGGCAGCCGCCGATGCGCCGCCGGCGTATTCGACGCGCACGTACTCGGTGCTCGATCAGTTGCTCATCAGGCAGATCGAGGGCACCGAAAAGACCTATTCGGCGCCGCTGGCGTATCTGCAGTTCACCAAAGAGTCGATGGAGGTCGACGGAAAGCCGGTGCGCGACTTTCCCCGCCTCGCCCATGGCGGTGCACACCTGAAGAATCCGGAGCAGGAATGGCTCGGCGACCTGGTCGGCAAGTCGATCGGCGGACTTGCCGCCGGGCTGCTCGCCGGCCTGCTGATCGCAGCCGCCGCGATGGTGTTTCATGCGCGAGCGCGGCGGCACTCATTCGCGGCGAGCTGGCGCGCCGCCTGGCACCGCGAGACCGAGGTGCCGTGGCGGGCGATCCTGATCACGATGATGGCGCTGTCGCTGCTGGTCGGCTGGATCGCCGCGCTGTGGCCGCACTATCACGTTCTCGGCACCGACCGCACCGGCAACGACGTGCTCTATCAGGCGGTCAAGTCGGTCCGCACGGCGATCGTCATCGGCTCGCTGGCCACGCTGGCCACGCTGCCGTTCGCGATCGGCTTCGGCATCCTGGCCGGTTACTTCAAGGGCTGGGTCGACGACGCGATCCAGTACCTTTACACGGTGCTGTCGTCGATTCCCGGCGTGCTGCTGATCGCCGCCTGCGTGCTGATCATCCAGGTGACGATCGACAAGTACCCGGACCTGTACGAAACCGGGCTGGAGCGCGCAGACCTTCGACTGCTGCTGCTGTGCGTGGTGCTCGGCGTGACCGGCTGGGCGACGCTGTGCCGGCTGCTGCGCGCGGAAACCCTGAAGCTATCGGAACTGGACTACGAGCAGGCGGCGCG
>JBFGOX010000062.1:0-9913 GCA_041565015.1 Burkholderiaceae bacterium | reverse complement strand
GGCGTGTCGTTGCGCAGGATGGCGTCGATCAGCAGCGAGCCGATGCCAGGCACGCGGAAGATCTGCTCGGTGACGATCGCACCGCCGAACACCGCCGGCATCTGCAGCGCCACCAGCGTGACGACCGGAATCAGCGCGTTGCGCACCACGTGCTTGACGACGACGATGCGCTCGGCCAGCCCCTTTGCGCGCGCGGTGGTCACGTAGTCCAGGCGGATCACGTCGAGCACGGCCGAGCGAACGAAGCGCGTCCAGCTCGCGCCCTGGAAAAGGCCGAGCACGGCCACCGGCATGATCGACTGCTTCACATGCTCCCAGAACCAGCGCCATCCGCTCGCGTCGATGTCGGCGCGGTAGACGAACGGCAGCCAGTCCAGATAGATGCTGAAGACCAGGATGAACAACAGGCCGGTAAAGAAGGTCGGCAGCGAGAAGCCGATGAAGGCGAGCGTGTTGGCGATCTGGTCGAACACCGAATACGGCCGTGTCGCGGCGAACACGCCCACCGGCAGCGCGATCAGCAGGGCGAGGACCTGCGAGGAGCCGATCACCACCAGTGTGACCGGCAACCGCTGCAGGATCAGCTGGTCGACGTCGACGCGGCTGACGAAAGAAAAGCCCCAGTCGCCGTTGAACATCGCGGTGAGCCAGCGGAAGTAGCGCACCAGCACCGGGTCATCGAGACCGAACTTGGTGCGCAGCATCTGCCGCACTTCGGCCGGCACGTTCGGGTTGGTGGCCAGTTCCTCGAACGGATCGCCCGGCGCCAGCGCCAGCACGCTGAACAGCACCACGCTGATGCCGAGCAGGCTCGGCAGCATGATCAGCAGGCGGCGGAGGATGTACTGGCTCAAGGGGCCGGCGCGGGTTTGTCGTCCCGGCGCAGGCCGGGACCCAGGTTACGCGGTCTCGAATTGGGCCTCGGCCTGCGCCGGGGTAACGGGGGCGACCGGATGCAGCTATCGATCGCCCGCGTCGCCTACGTTTCCCGATACCAGTCTTTCAGGTTCCAGAAGTCGTTGTCCCAGCCGGACAGCGGCGCGTACAGCTTGTTCGACAGCGCCGACACGCGCGGCCTATACACCAGCGGAATCACGACGTGGTTGTTGCACACGAGGTCGTTCATCCTGATGAACAGCGCCGCGCGCTTGACCGGATCGAGCTCGGACTGCGCCGCCTTGTAGGCGGCGTCGTACTCGGCGTTGGCCCAGCGCACGATGTTGCGGCCCTGCCATTTGTTCTCCTTCGCCGACATCTCCCACGACACGTACTGGTTCATGAACAGTTCCGGATCGGGCTGCGTCATCGTCGTCGTGTACATCTCGATGTCGCAGAAGAACTTGGTATAGGTGTCCGGATTGCCGACGTCGGAGGAGAAGAACACCGAGGCGGTGATTGACTTCAGTTCGAGGTCGATGCCGGCGCGCTGGCAGGCCTGCTTGACCACCGCCTGCGTCTTCTGCCGCGGCGCGTTGATCGAGGTCTGATAGACGAATTTCAGCTTCTTGCCGTCCTTGGCGCGGATGCCGTCGGAACCCTTCTTCCAGCCGGCGGCCTCGAGCACCGCACTGGCCTTGTCGACATTGAACTCCCACTTGGTGTTCTTCGACGCGAACCGCGGCGGGTTGTTCAGGAAGTTGCCGGTGGCCACGCCGGTGCGGCCGTAGATGTGGTCCTGCACCGACTGCCGGTCGACCAGCATGGCTAGCGCCTGCCGCACCGCCGGGTCGGTCAGCACCGGGTGCCGGCTCTTCGGGTGCGCCCGTTCGCCCTCCATCTCGTTCCACGGGTCGGCATAGTTCATGAGGATGAACTCGATGTTGCCGCCCGGAGTGACTTCGGCGCGGCCCTTGCCGCCGGCTTCGAGCTTTTTCAGGATCTCGTCCTCGACCTGCATGTTCCACGCGTAGTCGAACTCGCCCGTCTGGATAACCGCGCGTGCCGCTGACACCGCGTCGCCGCCGCCCTTCATCTCGATGGTGTCGAAATACGGCCGGTTGGCGATGTGGTAGTTGCTGTTGACCTCGCCGCGCACCATGTCGCCCGGCTTGAAGTCGACGAATTTGTACGGCCCGGTGCCGACCGGCTTGAGATTCGCCGGCGCCTCGCGCGACTTGGCGCCGACATATGCGCCGAACAGGTGCTTCGGGATCAGCATGCCGCGCGTGCCGACGAAGGCGTCGGCCCAGAACGGCGTCGGCTTCTTGAAGTTGACGCGGACCGTGTGCGAGTCGACCTTGGTCGCCGTCACATCCTTGTAGCTGCCGATCGTGACCGCCGCGGTGTCCGGATTGCTCGCGTATTCCCAGTTGAACACGCAGTCGTCGGCGGTGAACGGTGTGCCGTCGTGCCAGGTCACGCCTTTCTTCAGCTTCCAGGTCACCGACATACCGTCCTTGGCCAGGCCGCCGTTTTGGAGCGAAGGGATCTCGGCGGCGAGGATCGGCACCAGGTTGCCTTCCGGGTCCCACGCAGCCAGCGGCTCGTAGAAGATGCGCGAGCCCTCCTGGTCCTTGGTGCCGGTGGCGAAGTGCGGGTTGAGCAGCGTCGCACCCTGCCACCACAGCACCTTCAACGCGCCGCCGCCGCCGCGCTTGGTCGCCTTGTAACCGCCCGGCGCCTGCGCCTGCGCGATCCCCGAATACGCCAGCATCTGGCTGGCCAGCGGCGCGGTCAGTCCCAGCGCCATCATCCGTTGCACGAACGAGCGGCGCGACAGCCGGCCGTGCCGAACGTCTTCGATCAGGCTGCGTAACTCGTGCTCTTGCATGGCTTGTCTCCTTGCGCCCACTGCGGGGCTAAAAACCGAACTCGCTGTGCGATGCACTTCATCGGACCGATGCCTGCCGACGACTGACCTGCGAACCGGCCATCGCACCCCGAGGCGCGAAGGTACGCGCGCGCCGCGCGCCGCGCAACAAGAAACGGGCTCGGGATCAGTACGGATCGACGCGGTGCGTCGCCGCGCCTGTCGCTACGATCCGCCGGCCACCGCCAGCCGCAGGGCTGCCCTCGAACAGTGGCCAAGCCGCTCAAGAAGCCGCTCAGTCCAGCGGCGCGGCCCAGCGACCGGTCCCAACCCGGCCGCTTGCATGCCGCACCGCGGTGCGCGGCATGCCGCTCGACAATCGCCGGCGGATACTTCCCGCGGCCGCTGGTTGACGACATTCGGTCGACCGTTCTTGCCCGAACGCAAGGCAAGACCGGAATCAGCGCTCATGATCAATTTGTACGTGTGGGGCCCGCAAAAGGCCGGATCCCGTCGTCATGCGCTTCGACCCGAACCCGAACGGCCAGGATGCCGCGCCCGAATCCCGCCGCGCCGGTGCGTGGGCGTCCAGCATGACGCTGCCGATCCGGCCTCGATTCACGACCTCCCTCGACGCTGCGCAGCGCCAGCGCATCGAGACGCGTGCGCATCGACTGGTCTGCAGCGACCCGGCCATCAGTCCAACGATCGATTTTGCCGGCGGCGTTGCTCCGGGCATCGCGCCCGGCGGAGGGCTGTTCTATGAAGACCACTCGTCGGTCGGACTGGCGATCCCCGGCGAGGAGGCCCGCTATGAATACCGCATGCGCGCGCTGGCCGGCACGAGTGACCTGTTGCTGCTCGGCTCAGGTCCGCACGGCGGGTTCGACGCCTACTGTCGGGAGGTCGTCGGCATCGGTGCGCCGCTGGTGCTGCAGGCGCCGCCCGCACCTACTCGGAGGATCGTTCCGCTGTCGACGCGTTGTCGCGAAGACGCGCGCTTCTTCGCCCGGCTTGTGCAATTCGCCCGCGACGCGGGCGGGCTGACCGTTCATCCGTACACCTGTTCGGGCCACGACTGGCTGCTCGGATCGGCATTGGCATCGGCGGCGCGCGTGCCCGTTTGTGTTGCGGGCCCGCCGCCCGGCGTGGCGCGCCGGGTCAACGACAAAGGCTGGTTTGCCGAGCAGGTGAGCTGGCTGCTCGGCCGCGAGTCCGTGCCCCCAACCTTCACCGTGCTCGGGCCGGCGGCGCTCGCCGGTCGAATCGCTCATTTGGCGCACCACTACCCGCGAACGGTGATCAAGATCCCTGACAGCGCCGGCGGCAAAGGCAACCTCGTGCTCGATTCCAGCGATTTGAATCGCTTGTCGCTGAAGACGATCCACCGCCGCCTGCGCCGACTGCTTGGCGCGCTCGGATGGCGCGGCACCTTTCCACTGGTGGCAGGTGTCTGGGAAACCCCGGTCGTCGCCAGCCCTTCGGCGCAGCTATGGCTGCCCGAACGGAACGCCGGATCACCTGTGGTCGAAGGCCTGTTCGTGCAGATGCTGACCGGCACCGAAGGCGAGTTCATCGGCGCCGAACCGAGCCGCCTCCCACCCGTCGTCGAGCAGCGCATGGTCGACGAAGCGGTGCGCATCGGCTCGTTGTTCCAGGCGCTCGGTTACTTCGGCCGCTGCAGCCTCGATGCCGTGCTGGTCGGCGACCGTGCGGAGACGGCGGAACTGCACTGGATCGAGTGCAACGGGCGCTGGGGTGGCGTGTCGATTCCGCTGACGCTGGCGAACCGGTTCGCCACAGCGGCGACGCCGGAAATCGTCGTCGTGCAGCAGGTCGGCATTGACCTGCCGGCCTGCACATTCGAGCAGGCACTGCAACGCACCGCGCCGCACCTTTACCGCGACGGGCGCAACACGCGCGGCGTCGTCTTCATGTCGCCGCGGCTGCTGGAAAGCGGCAGCGGCATGCACTTCGTCGCCATTGCGGAAACGCTGGAGGCGGCGCGCGACGAGGCGCTGGCCGTGCGCCAATTGCTTGCCGGTCAGCGCTGAACGTCAGGTGGTGCCGAGTGCGACGGCTTCGGGCCGGAACGCTCGCAGGGGACTTCGATGAAGAAACGTGCACTTGCGCTGTCGGCCGTCTACCGCGTGCTCGAACCGGGGCCGGTCGTGCTGGTCACCACCGCACGGCGGGGTCGCACGAACATCATGACGATGTCCTGGCACACGATGATGGAATTCGAGCCGCCGCTGGTGGGCTGCGTGATCAGCAATCGCAACCTGAGCTTCGACCTGCTCCGATCCACGCGGCAGTGCGTGATCAACGTGCCGACATCCGAACTGGCCAGGCAGGTCGTCGGCTGCGGCAACACTACCGGGCGCCGCATCGACAAGTTCGCCACCTTCGGGCTGACCGCCGTGCCACCGACCGTGGTGAAGGCGCCGATGATCGCCGAGTGCTACGTCAACCTCGAATGCCGGCTCGCCGATTCGAGACTGGTGAACAAGTACAGTTTCTTCGTGCTCGAAGTTCTGCAGGCCTGGCACGATCCGGGCATGAAGACGCCACGTACGCTGCACCATTGCGGCCGTGGCGTCTTCATGGTTGCCGGCCGCACCGTGCAACTGCCGTCGCGGATGAAATAGCGGTTGGCCGCCCCGCCGGGCGTGCGATCGCCGGCGGCTACAGGGCGCCGATATCGACCAGCGCCCGGCGGACGTCCTCCATGCCCTCGGCCGAAAGCGGCGACTGTGGCGGCAACGGCGTGCCGACCGCATAGCCCTGCAGTTCGAGCCCGCCCTTGATGCAGGCAGCGAGGTTGTACCTGGCAAAGGCCTGGTTCAGTGCCCAAAGCGGCCGCTGCTTTTCCATCGCCGCCGTCCATTCGCCGCGCCGGCACAGTTCGTACAGCTCGACGCTCTGCCGCGGCGCCACGCAGGCCGGCCCCGCCATCCAGCCCACGCCACCGAGCAGCATCACGCAGGCCGGAACGTGCGACGAAGCCGCGAACACCTGCATCCGCCCGCCCACGCGATTGAGGATCGACAGCAGCCGACCGGTGTTGACGGAGGCGTCCTTGATGTAGCCGATGTTCGGCACGCGGGCGAGCTTGTCGATCACCGGCAGGCTGAGATCCGAGCGCTGGAAGCTTGGGTTCGTGTACAGCACGACCGGCAGCCGCACCGCCTCGGCGATCGACTTGAAGTACCCGTAGACACCCTCGTCGTCGATCGGGAAATAGGCCTCGAGGATCGCCAGGATGCCGTCGCAGCCCAGTGCCTCCCATTCGCGCGCCTGCGCCACAGCATCGGCGGTCGTGGTCGAAGCCACGCCGGCGACAACGGGGACGCGGCCGGCGGCCGCCTCGAGCACGACCTCGATCACCCGTCGCCGCTGTGCGCGGTTCAGATAAGCGAACTCTCCGGTCGATCCCAGCGGCGTCAGGCCATGCACGCCGGCCTTGATCAGGTCATCGCACAGCCGGGCGAGCACCTCGACCTTCACTTCGCCGTCGCCATCGAGCGGCGAGACGAGATAGGGAAAGACGCCCTGAAACCGGGGATCGCTCATCGGAGTTCCGTTGCGTTCGAAATCCATCGCAGGCGCTGATCGCCGTCGCTCAGCAGCCGCCCGGATCCTGTCCGCACCAACGCTGCCAGATCCGTCGATAGGCGGCCTCCACGTCTCGGGCGAAGCGCTTGGCATCCATCAGCGGCGAGTTTTCCATCAAGGATCGCAGGCTGCGACGCAATTCGCGCAAGCGCGAATGGTCGGCGGCCAGCGCGGCGGCAATCGACACGTATTGCTCCGGCGAAAAGGCGATCAGATCCGGCAGGCCCAGATTGGTCAACTGGCTCAGGCCGGCGCGGCCGACGACCGTCTTTCCCACCAGGGTCACCACCGGCACGCCCATCCACAGCGAATCGAGGCTCGTCGTGTGGCCGTTGTAGGGGATCGTATCGAGACTGATGTCGACCCGCTGGAACAGCTCGAGGTAGTCGCTGCGCGGCCGATAGCCGAAAAATTCGATCCGCCCCGGCTCGATCCCCAGCCGCTTCAGTGCATCGAGCGTATGGCGCCGATGGCTGCCTTCGTGGCATAGCATGATCAGCCGCGATCCCTCGACTGCGTGCAGCGCCCGGGCCCATAGCGAAAGCACCTCGTCGTTGACCTTCGAAAAATTGTTCAGGCAACCGAAGGTGATGCGCCCTTCACTGTCCGCCGGCAGCGGGCCGACCGCATGTTCTTCGTCCAGCGGGTCATAGCACCAGAACGTCGCCGGCAGCCGCAGCGACTGCTCGACATAGGCGTCGTCGTCCGCGCCGGGCGGATCCAGGTGCACATCGGTGAATCGATAGTCGATCGCCGCCAGTCCGGTGGAGCCGGGATAACCGCCGATCGTCGCCTGCAACGGCGCGGGCCTGCGGGCGAAAACGAGCAGCCGAT
Organism: Burkholderiaceae bacterium; assembly: GCA_041565015.1. Taxonomy (GTDB): domain Bacteria; phylum Pseudomonadota; class Gammaproteobacteria; order Burkholderiales; family Burkholderiaceae_F; genus JADJWR01. The sequence goes on along the minus strand of JBFGOX010000062.1, from coordinate 2,715 downwards.
TGCCCTCCATGTGCAACGTGGTGTCGACCAGGATGTCGACCTGGTCGCGGGCGATCAGCGACGCCGCGTCGACGTCCGACAGGCGGCCGATGTCGCGCCAGATGTCGGCAAGCCGCCGGAAATCCGCAGTGACGTGATCGTCACCGCGATTGTTCGAGTAGCAGGCGATTTCGAAGCCCGCCCGGTCGTGCTCGCGCAGAAGCGGCATCAGGTAGCGGCCAAGGACGTGATCGCGGAACGACCCGCAGACATAGCCGATGCGCAGCCGTCGATCCGCGGCACGGTCGTTTTCGCACCGCACCGTCATCGGGGCCAGCGCCTGCGAGTGGCGCTGGGACCACGCGTCGTGCGCAGCGCGCAGCGCCTGCACGTCATAGGCCGGATGGAACAGCAGCGTGTACAGGAAGCTGCCGTGAATGGCGGCATCGTCCGGCGCCAGCGATATCGCCCGCCGATGCGACGCCACCGCTTCATCGTGCCGCGCCTGCCATTCATAGACAGCGGCCAGATGGCTGTGCGACACTGCGCGCGAAGGCTGCAGACGGATTGCCTGCGCGAGGGCCGCGATTGCGTGATCGAGCTGCCCCATCGTCTTCAGCGCCGTGCCGAGGTTGATGAACGCATCGACGTAACCGGGATTCAGCTCGGTTGCCCGCCGGTAGGTCTGCGCCGCGTCGGCGTGACGGCCGAGCGCAGCCAACGCGATGCCCAGGTTGTAGTGCAGTTCGGCCACTGAAGGAGCGCTGCGCAGTGCCACCCGAAAGTGTTCGATCGCCGCCTCCGGCTGCCCCGCTTCGGTCAACGTCAGACCGAGGTTGTTGCGCCCCTCGACGAAATCGGGCCGCTTGTGCACTGCCAGCTGCAGCCAGCCGATTGCGGCCGACAGATCGCCGCGCGCGCGTTCGACCAGGCCGAGTCCCTGGCAAACGGCAGCGTCGTCCGGAAACTGCTGCAGTGCACGCTGCAAGACTGACGCGGCTTCGTCGACGTCGCCCTGACGGCGCAGGATGGACGCCAGCGTCAGACTGACGCCTGCGTCGCCCGGCTGCCGCGTGTCAAGATCACGCAGCAAGACACCTGCCTCGTCCAGCCGCCCCGAATCGGCGAGCACCGCGCCAAGCAGGAACTGGGCCTGCACGTGGCCGGCATGCTGGCCGAGGATCTGCCGGCAGATCGCTTCTGCCACTTCCCGTCGACCCTGCTGGCGGTGCCAGGCCGCCTGTTCGAGCGCCTGCTCGACGGTCACGCGCGGCATCGGGTCGGCGAACCCCTTGGCAGAGCCTCCGGCCGCGCGTACACGGATGGCGTGGCGCCGCCCGGAGGATTCGCACGCATGGCGGCCACGATCGTGACTCGGGACACGGACCGGCGCCGGCCCTGCGCCGCGGTCTCAGTCACGTCGCGAGCGCCAGATGGCGACGATGATCCAAACGCTGTTGACGAAGGCGAGCAGATAGCCGAACAGACCCAGCACGGTGAACACCGGGACGCCGAAAAGCTGCGGCCCGGAGGTCACCGTCATCACGATCGACGATCCGATGACCAGCGAGGCGGTCATGATGCCGATCGTGATGCGGTCGATCGTGCTGTCGAGTTTGCGACCAAAGCTGTCGAGCCGCTTCAGGTCGAGATCGACGCGCATGCGGCCGCGCCGCGCGTCCTTGAGCAGCCGGCCGAGATCGCGCGGCACCTGGCCGAGCAAGCCGAGCAACTGACCAAGGTTCGCACCGCCGCGGCGGCCGACCTCGGCCGGGGCGTAGCGTGCGGCCACCGCGCGGTCGAGGAACGGCTTGAGCCGGTCGACGAGGCGAAACTCAGGATCGTACTTTCGACCCAGTCCTTCGAGGCTGATCAGGGCCCTGAACATCAGCGTCAGGTCGGCCGGCAGCACGATGCCGTGCTCGCGCACGAGCGTGGTGATCCGCTTGATCAGCGCGCCGATGCGCAGATCCTTCAGCGGCACATCGGAATAGTCGAACACAAGTTCGCTGACGTCGGCCGCCAGCCGCTCCTCGTCGATAGCCTCGTCGCCGGCCCAATCAAGCAGCACTTCGAGCATCGGCTCGAATTCATGACGGGCGATTCCGGACAGCAGGTCGACAATCTGGCTGCGGCGCGCCGGTGACAGCCTCCCCGCCATGCCGAAATCGATCATCGCGATGCGATTGCCGGTCAGATAGATCACGTTGCCCGGGTGCGGATCGGCGTGAAAGAACCCATCCTCGAGGATCATCTTGAGCACCGAGTCCACGCCGCGCCGGGCCAGCAGCTTCGGATCGAGACCGGCGCGCCCGATGGCGACCGTGTCTTCGCCGCAGATGCCGTCAATGCGCTCCTGGACGTTCATCTCGCTGCTCGTCCACTGCGGGAACACACTCGGGATCAGGATGTACGGATCGTCGCGGAAATTGCGTGCGAAGCGCTCGATGTTGCGCGCCTCGGCGGCAAGGTCGAGCTCGCGCGCGAGCGAGCGACGGAATTCGTCGACCACGCGCGTCGGCTGGTAGCGGCGCGCCTCGGCAACTTCGTTTTCGACGAACTGCGCCACCTGCGAAAGCAGGTTCAGGTCTGCCTCGACCTTCGCCTCGATGCCCGGCCGCCGCACCTTGAGCACGACGGACCGTCCGTCGGCGAGCTCGGCCTCGTGGACCTGGGCGATGGAGCCGGCGGCGAGGGGCTCGCGGTCCACCCGCCGGAACACGTCCTCGGGGGAGG
>JBFGOX010000061.1:0-10086 GCA_041565015.1 Burkholderiaceae bacterium | reverse complement strand
GGTGTACATGGGTGAAGAAGACGTGCGCCGGCAGGCTCCAAATGTCTACAGCATGAAGTTGCTTGGCGCGGAGGTGGTGCCGGTCGAATCGGGCTCGCGCACGCTGAAGGACGCGCTGAACGAGGCGATGCGCGACTGGGTCACGAACATCGAGGACACCTTTTACATCATCGGCACGGTGGCCGGCCCGCATCCGTATCCGATGATGGTGCGCGACTTCAATTCGATCGTTGGCCGCGAGTGCCTGCAGCAGATGCCGGAGATCGCCGGGCGGCAGCCGGACGCGGTGATCGCCTGCGTCGGCGGCGGCAGCAATGCGATGGGGATCTTCTACGACTACATCGGCCACGAGCAGGTCAGGCTGATCGGTGTCGAAGCGGCCGGGGAAGGCCTGACGACGATGAAACATGCAGCCAGCCTGCAGCGCGGCTCGCCGGGCGTGCTGCACGGCAACCGCACGTACCTGCTGCAGGATGAGAATGGCCAGATCACCGAGACGCATTCGATCTCGGCAGGACTCGACTATCCTGGTGTCGGTCCGGAACACGCCTGGCTCAAGGACTCCGGTCGCGCGCAGTACGTCGGCGCCACCGACGCGGAAGCACTCGCCGCATTCCACGATTGCTGCCGTATCGAGGGCATCATTCCGGCGCTGGAATCGAGCCATGCACTGGCCCACGCCGCAAGACTCGCGCCAACGTTGTCGAGGGAGCAGATCCTGCTCGTGAACCTTTCCGGGCGCGGCGACAAGGATCTGCATATTGTCGCGGAGGCCAGTGGTCTGGAGTTTTATTGCCGCGCCTCGTGCCGCGAAGCGTCGCTTGCGTACAAGAAGGCACGTTGATGTCGCGGATCGCAGCGCGCTTCGTCCAGCTCGCTGCCCAGCAGCGCAAAGGACTTATTCCCTACATCGCCGCCGGCGATCCGTCGCCCGAACTGACGGTGCCGCTGATGCTCGCGCTGGCGCAGGCCGGCGCCGACGTCATCGAACTGGGGGTGCCGTTCTCCGATCCGATGGCCGATGGCCCGGTGATCCAGCGCGCCACCGAGCGTGCGATCCGCAAGGGTGTCGGGCTGAAGCAGACGTTGCAATTCGTGGCCGAGTTCCGGCGGACCGATCAGCGCACGCCGGTGGTGCTGATGGGCTACGCCAACCCGATCGAACGCATCGGACGCGAACAGTTCGCCGGCCTTGCCGCCGAGGCGGGCGTCGACGGCGTCCTGATCGTTGACTACCCTCCGGAGGAGTGCGAGGACTTTGCCGCCGCGATGAAGGCGAAGGGCATCGACCCGATTTTCCTGCTGGCGCCTACGTCGACGGAAGAGCGCATCGCGCGCGTCGCCAAAGTCGCGAGCGGCTATCTGTACTACGTGAGCCTGAAAGGCATCACCGGCGCGGGTCATCTGGACGTCGCAGCAGTCGCCGCGCGCATGCCTTCGATCAAGGCACAGACCCAGGTGCCCGTCGGCGTCGGTTTCGGCATTCGTGATGCGGCCAGCGCGCAGGCGGTCGCCCGCGTGGCTGACGCGGTCGTGGTCGGCAGCAGGATCATCCAGCAGATGGAAGACGTACCGGTCGCTCAGGCGGTGCAGGCCGCCCGTGAACTGGTAGCCGAACTGCGGCGTGCGATCGACGAGACGTCGCCGCGGACGAAGGTCGCGTGACCCGGACCGGCGGTCATTTCTACAAAACAGTGTTGCGCAGCGCGGAGATCGCACGATGAGCTGGCTCGAAAAACTGCTGCCGCCGCGAATCAAGCAGGGCGGCTCGCGCAAGGTCGTACCCGAAGGCCTGTGGACCAAGTGCCCGGGCTGCGAGGCCGTGCTGTACAGCGCCGAGCTCGAGCGCACGCTCAGCGTGTGCCCGAAGTGTTCGCATCACCTTCGCATCGGCGCTCGCGCGCGGCTCGACGCGCTTCTCGATGCCGAGGGGCGGTATGAGATCGGCCAGGAAGTGCTACCGACCGACGCGCTGAAGTTCCGCGACAGTCGCAAGTATCCGGAACGGTTGCAGGAGGCGATGGCCGCAACGAGCGAGACGGATGCGCTGGTGGTCATGGGCGGTTCGATCCGTGCATTGCCGGTAGTTGTCGCCTGTTTCGAGTTCGGTTTCATGGGTGGCTCGATGGGTTCGGTGGTCGGCGAGCGATTTGTTCGCGGTGTACAGACGGCGCTCGAGCAGAAGCTCCCGTTCGTTTGCTTCACGGCCACCGGCGGCGCGCGCATGCAGGAAGGCTTGCTGTCGCTGATGCAGATGGCCAAGACGACGGCGATGATCACGCGCCTGGCCGACGCGAGGCTGCCGTTCATCTCGGTGCTGACCGATCCGACCATGGGCGGCGTATCGGCGAGTTTCGCCTTCCTCGGCGACGTCGTGATCGCGGAGCCGAAGGCGCTGATCGGCTTTGCCGGACCGCGTGTGATCGAGCAGACGGTTCGCGAAAAACTGCCCGAAGGCTTTCAGCGCGCCGAGTTCCTGGTTGCCAAAGGTGCGGTCGACATGATCGTCGACAGGCGGGCGCTGCGCGATGAGCTTGCGCATTTGCTGGCGCTGATGCTGCGCCAGCCGGCCGAGGCGTTGTCCTGATCGCCATCGTCGCGTACAGGCGCCGCAGCTTCACGCGGCGGCACGATCACGGAGTCCACGCTTGACGCTCGATGACTGGCTCGCCCGCATCGAGCGGCTTCATCATCGGCCGATCGACCTGTCGCTCGATCGCGTGCGCGCGGTCGCCGACCGGCTCGACATCGACTTCGAATGCCCGGTGTTCGTCGTTGGCGGCACCAACGGCAAAGGCTCGACCTGCGCCATGCTCGAGTCGATGCTGCGCGCGGCGGGTTACCGCGTCGGGCTGTACACGTCGCCACACCTGCTGCGCTTCAACGAACGTGCCTTGGTCGCCGGCCGGCCTGTCAGCGACGAGGCGCTGATCGAGCAGTTCGAGGTGGTCGAATCTGCGCGCGGCGATCGGTCGCTGACCTACTTCGAGTTCACGACGCTGGCGATCCTGCGGCTGTTCGCGCGCGAAAAGCTCGACGCCGCGGTGCTGGAGGTCGGACTTGGCGGTCGGCTCGATGCGGTCAACATCGTCGATGCCGACTGCGCGATCGTCACCTCGATCGACATCGATCACGTCGAGTATCTGGGCCCGACCAGAGAGCAAATCGGTTTCGAGAAAGCCCATATCTACCGGCGCGACCGGGCGGCGATCTGTTCGGATCCGCAGCCCCCGCAGTCGCTGCTCGACGTGTCCGACGCGATCGGTGCCGATCTATGGCGCTTTGGGCGCGATTTCAACTACCACGGCGACCGCCAGCAGTGGGCCTACGGCGGCAGGCTGCAGCGTCGCAGCGGACTGCCTTACCCGGCGCTGCGCGGCGCCAATCAACTGCTGAACGCGGCCGGCGCGCTGGCGGCGCTCGAGGCGATCGGTGCCCGCCTGCCGGTCAGCCAGCAAGCGGTGAGGCAGGGGATGCTGAAGGTCGAAATCGGCGGACGGTTTCAGGTTTTGCCCAGACGACCGGCGGTGATCCTGGACGTTGCGCACAACCCGCATGCGGTTGCCGTGCTGGCGCAGAATCTCGACAACATGGGCTTTTATCCGCAGACGCACGCGGTGTTCGGCATGCTGCGCGACAAGGACGTCGCGGGCGTGATCGACAAGGTGGCCAGCCGGATCGATCACTGGTATCTGGGCGGCACGCCCGGCGTGCGCGGACTGTCGTCGGCCGAGGTTGCCGATTGTCTGTGGCAGCGGCATTCCGGCGCCCATGCGCTCGAGTTCGACACCATCACCGCCGCGTTTGACGCCGCGCAAGCGGCGGCCGCTTCCGACGATAGAATCGTCGTTTTCGGAAGCTTTCTCACTGTGGCTGAGGTCATGCGCGCGCAGCAGCGCCAGAACTCCGGGCTCCGATAGCACGATGGGCTGGGCATTCTGGCGGCGTAACAACGAAAAGGCTGGCGCAGATTCGCCGGGCAGCGCTGAGCGCGAAACCGACACCGATCCTGCTGCGGAACTGCGAGTCCGCACCCGGCGACGTCTGATCGGTGCTGCCTCGCTGCTGCTCGCCGCTGCGTTCGTCCTGCCGATGTTCCTCGACTCGGCGCCGAGACCGGTGTCCGATGCCGTGACGATCACGGTTCGCGGCGAGTCGCAACCGGTGAACTCGCCGCCACAGCCGGCGCCGACCGTTCCAGTGGCCAGCGTCGACTCCGCGCCGGCCGAGACTAGGGTCGATGCGGCACCGGCCGAGCAGAAGGCGAAAGCCGCGACGGTCACGCCGGAGCCCACCCGGGCCACGGCCGAAGCCGAGAAGTTCGCCCTCCAGGTGGCGGCACTGTCGAGCGTCGGTGCGGCGAACCAGTTGGTTGCGCGGCTCAAGAAGGCCGGTTTCGTCGCCTACGTCGAGCCGATCAAGACTGCCGAGGGCCCGCGGCATCGCGTCCGCGTCGGGCCGTTCTTGAGCCGGGACGATGCGCAGCGCATCAGTGAAAAACTTCGTGCCGCCGGGTTTGCGGCCGCCTTGGTGAGCGCCTGATCGAATGAATCCGCTCGACTGGATTCTGCTTGCGGTGATTGGCATTTCGATGCTGATCGGGGTGGTGCGCGGCTTCATGCGTGAAGTGCTGTCAGTGGCGGGGTGGGTCGCCGGCATCTGGCTGGCGTTTGTCTTCGCCGCCGATCTCAGCGAGCTGGTTCCGTTCGCCGATGAATGGCCGCTTGCGCGCACTGCGGCCGTTGCGGTGTTGATCGTCGTTGCCTGCGTATTTGCGTCGGCCCTGATCGGTTGGCTGTTGCGCGAACTGATGAAAGCCACGCGATTGTCGGCCGCCGATCGCACGCTTGGCGGGCTTTTCGGTCTGGCGCGCGGCCTGCTGATCATCGGCGTGCTGGTGTTCCTCGTGCGCGACACTGCGATCTACCGGCAGCCTGTGTGGCGAGAATCGCTTTTGCTGCCGCAGATCGAGGCGGCGCTTGCCTACGCGCTGAACCAGTTTCCGGATACCACGATGCGCGGGCGTCGCGCCTAGGAGTTCGGCATGTGTGGAATCGTCGGCGTCTCCGGAACGACCCCGGTCAATCAGGTGCTGTACGACGCGCTGCAGTTGCTGCAGCACCGCGGGCAGGATGCGGCGGGCATCGCGACCGTCAACGGTCGCACGTTCCACATGTTCAAGGGCAACGGGCTCGCGCGCGACGTTTTCCGCACGCGCAACATGCGTTCATTGCCCGGGCTTTCGGGCATCGCCCAGGTCCGGTATCCGACGCAGGGCTCGGCGACCAATTCCGAGGAGGCGCAGCCCTTCTACGTCAATGCGCCATTCGGCATCGTGCTGGCGCATAACGGCAACCTGACCAACTGGGAGAAGCTCAAGGACGAACTGTTCCGCATCGATCGCCGCCACATCAACACGAACTCCGACTCCGAGGTGCTGCTGAATGTGCTGGCGCATGAACTGCAGATGGCGAGCGAGGGATTGTCGCTGGATCCGGCGGCGATCTTCCGGTCCGTGCAGGCCGTGCACCGGCGCGTGCGCGGCTCGTACGCTGTGGTCGCCGAAATTGCAGGCTACGGACTGCTCGGATTTCGCGATCCGTTCGGCATCCGCCCGCTGTGCTTTGGCGTCAACGAAACCGACGCCGGACCCGAATACATGGTTGCCTCGGAGTCGGTGGCGCTCGAAGGACTCGGCTTTCGGTTGGTGCGCGACGTGGCGCCGGGCGAGGCGATCTTCATCGCCGAAGATGGCCGCTTCTACAGCCAGCAGTGCGCCGACCGGCCCACGCTGAATCCCTGCATCTTCGAGTACGTTTACCTGGCGCGACCGGATTCGCTGATCGACGGCGTTTCGGTCTATGGCGCCCGGCTGCGGCTGGGCGAATACCTGGCCGATCGCGTGCGCGAAGCGATTCCGGGCGGCGGCATCGATGTCGTGATGCCGATTCCTGATTCGAGCCGGCCGGCGGCGCTCGAACTGGCGCGCAAGCTCGGTCTCGACTACCGAGAGGGATTCATCAAGAACCGCTACATCGGTCGCACGTTCATCATGCCGGGGCAGGCGGTGCGCTCGAAGTCGGTGCGGCAGAAGCTGAACACGGTCGGCGTCGAGTTCAAAGGCAGGAACGTGCTGCTGGTCGACGATTCGATCGTTCGCGGAACGACGATCCGCGAGATCGTGCAGATGGCACGCGATGCCGGCGCGCGCAAAGTGATGGTCGCTTCGGCCGCGCCGCCGGTGCGCTATCCAAACGTCTACGGCATCGACATGCCAACCCGGTCCGAACTGATCGCGTTCTCGCGCGGTGACGACGAGATCCGGCGCGAAATCGGCGCCGACGCGCTCATTTATCAGCGCCTCGAGGACCTGAAGCAGGCGGTGCGTGACTGCAATCCGTCGCTGACGCGCTTCGAAGCGTCCTGTTTCGACGGCGACTACATCACCGGCGACGTCACCCCCGCCTACCTGGACCGCGTCGAAAGGGCGCGTGAGCAGCCGCAGGCGGAGGACGACTTCGCCCGCTCGCAGCTGTCGCTGGCGATCGAATCGGCGGAATCCTGAGCGGCTACAACGTGTAAGATCCGCGTCTCGGCGCCGATTTGATTTCAGCTTGCGGGCGCCTAACAAATGCGGCTAAAGCGAGCGAACCTGCAAACCCGCTCGGCCAATGCCGCGCGGGTTTTTTGCTTATGAGCCTTGACCGACCTGAATTCGACACCCGGGCCGTGCGCGCAGGGACCTTGCGCACGGAGTTCCAGGAACACAGCGAAGCGCTTTTCCTGACGTCGAGCTTCGTCTTCGACAGTGCGGCGCAGGCCGCGGCGCGCTTCTCCGGCGAAGACGAGGGCTTCGTCTACTCGCGGTTCGCCAATCCCACCGTTCGCATGTTCGAGCAGCGGATGGCGGCGCTCGAAGGCGGCGAAGATTGCCTGGCGACCAGTTCCGGCATGTCGGCGATTCTGGCCACCTGTCTGGGAGCGCTGCGCACCGGCGACCACGTGTTGTGCGGGGCCAGTGTCTTCGGCGCGACGACGCAACTGTTCTCGACGCTTCTTGCGCGGTTCGGCATCGAAGTCACGTACGTTCGCGGCGCCGATGCGCAGGCCTGGCGTGATGCGCTGCGGCCAAATTCGCGGCTGATGTACTGCGAGTCGCCGAGCAATCCGCTGATGGAACTGGTCGACCTCGAGGCTTTTGCCGCGACGGGTCGGGCGGCTGGCGCGCTGACGGTGGTCGACAACTGCCTGTGCACGCCGGCCCTGCAGCGACCGCTGGACTATGGGGTCGACGCGGTGATCCACTCGGCCACCAAGTCGATCGATGGCCAGGGACGCGTGCTCGGCGGCGCCATCGTCGGACGCCGGGATTTCATTCGCGAAACCGTCCTGCCGGTCCTGCGGACCGCGGGGCCGAGTCTGTCGCCGTTCAACGCCTGGGTGCTGCTGAAGGGGATTGAAACGCTCAGCCTGCGCCTGCATGCGCAGTCGGCCACTGCCATCGAACTCGCGCGGTTCCTCGAGTCGCATGCCGCCGTTGCGCGCGTTTATTACCCGGGACTGACCAGCCATCCGCAGCATGCGCTGGCCGCGCGGCAGCAGCGCGCTGCCGGGGCGGTATTGTCATTTGAACTGCGGGCTCCGCATGACGATCTGCGCCGGCAGGCCTGGCGAACGATTGACTCGACCCGATTGATGTCGATCACCGCCAATCTGGGCGACACGCGAACGACGATCACCCATCCGGCCAGCACCACGCACAGCCGGCTCACGCCGCAGCAGCGCGAGGAGGCCGGTATCGGCGAAGGGTTGATCCGGGTGGCGGTGGGTCTGGAGTCGCTGGCAGATCTGCGGGAAGACCTGGAGACGGCTTTGGCGCTCGCGGCATAAGGGCCGGAGGCGAGCGGCCGGTCCGGTGCGAGCGCGGGCGCTAGGCTGGCCGGCCGAGGCTGTCCGCGGTCTTTGCCTGCGGACGCCCTTGCGATATCGTGTCGTCCGCAGGCCGGAAATGGGTGAGCAGCGGCGCGGTCGCGGCTGCTGTAATGCGTTGGCGCTGCTTCTGGGGTCTAGCTTATGGCCAACGTGCCGGACACGATCACGCTCGGTGAATTGTGCGCGAAAGCAGCGCAGGCTCTGGCGCGCGCCGGTCTCGACCGCCGGATCGACATATACCGCGAGATCGAGATCGATGATCCGGCGGTCCGGCTGATGCTCGGCCGCCCGCACCGGTTGCGCGTGCGGGTGAAGATCACGGCCACGAGTCTGCTGTTCGAATCCAACACCGATCAGCCGGCGGCGACTGCTGCGTCGGAGTCTGATACGACCGGCACCGATTCGGTACTGGGCACTCTCGGCCCGGCAACGACGCAGCGCTGATTCTCACGCCGCGGTCCGGTCCGCGCGAGCCGGGGCGCCAAACACGTTACGGACATACGACGGCGATTTGCCGCGCCGTTGGTTCCGCCAGCGTTCGTGGCTTGGCGGACAAGCGTTTTCATGCAGGCGTCCGTTGAATCGCGCAATGCGCTGTCGGGCAACGGGAGGAGCGAGCAATGAACACTGTTTTGCGCAAGGGCGGGCAGTCGATCGGGCTGCTCGGTATCGTGCTGATGGTCGTGTCTGTGGTCGCGAGACTGGCAGGTAGTTTCACGCTTGCTGGTTTTTCGACCGGCACGCTGCTGTTGGCGGGCATCGGCGGCGTCAGTGTGGGCTGCTTCCTGCTGCTGTGGGCGCTTGGCGAGCGCCCGCAGCGCTGATTGCACGAGAAGCGTAGCGAACTGGCGCGTCTGGTGTAGCAGGCGGCCGCCGCGCAGGGCCGTATTTTTCGGCCCGGATGCCGTGCGGCATTGACGGTCTGGGCAGGAAAGCCGCTTGCTGCGCGATGCGGAAAATCGCAACGGAAATTTGAACGGCCGCACGCGATCACGTGTCGAATAGGTTTGTGCCTGCAAACGAGATGCGCCGAGGCCATTGTGCGAACGCGATCGAGCCGGTCCTTCGGGCAAAGGCGCGATCGATGCTCCGGCTTTGCAGCGCGCGACGCCCTCGACGCAGCCCTGTCCACTCGCGGGAGTTCTCTAGCTGAAGGAGGCGGACGATGCCGACTTACGAGCCCCAGAATATCGTCGACGACTTGCGCAAGAGCGCATCTGCCGTCGGGAGTCGTCGTATCAGCGCGGGCATCGTCGGCGCAGTGCTGCTGGTCTTTCTTTGGTCGACCTGGTTCACGGTGCAACCCGAGGAGACGGGCATCGTGCAGCGCTTCGGAGCAGTGAACCGGACGGTCGGTCCGGGCCTGCATTTCAAGTTTCCCGCCGGCATCGAGAAGGTCCGGCTCGTGCCCACCGCGCGGGTCCTCAAGGAGGAATTCGGGTTCAGCACCGTGGCGCTTGATGCGAGCGGGCGGACGCAGTACGCGGACGACAACAAGGCGTTCAAGGAGGTTTCGCTGATGCTGACCGGCGACCTGAACGTCATCGATGTGCAGTGGATCGTGCAATACCGGATCGAGGACCCGGTTCGTTATCTGTTCCGGGTGCGCGAGTCACAGGAGACGATCCGCGACATCGCCGAGGCCGTCATGCGGCGCGTCGTCGGCAACCGGCTCGGAAGCGATGTGCTGACCGTGGGCCGGGTCGCGGTATCCGCCGAGGTCAAGGAGGAGATGCAGAAGATCCTCGGCGACTATGAGACCGGTGTTCGCCTTGTGACAGTCGAACTTCAGGACGTGACGCCGCCGGATCCCGTCAAGCCCGCGTTCAATGAGGTGAACGAGGCGCGCCAGGATCGGGAGCGGACGATCAATCAGGCGCAGGAGCGCGCCAACCGGGAAATTCCCAGGGCGCGCGGCGAGGCGACGCGGACGATCACCGAGGCCGAGGGCTACGCCGTCGAGCGCGTCAATCGGGCCAATGGCGAGGCGACGCGCTTTCGGGCCATTCTCGCCGAGTACCAGCGGGCCCCGGAGGTGACGCGCCGGCGTTTGTACCTGGAGGCTGTCGGCAATGTGTTGCCGGAAGCCAAGGCCTTGTACATCGTCGATAGCGACCAGAAGGCGTTGCTGCCCTGGCTGCGCCTGGAGTCGGG
>JBFGOX010000060.1:0-10095 GCA_041565015.1 Burkholderiaceae bacterium | reverse complement strand
CCTGCGCGCGGGCCAGCGCAGCCTCGACGTCGAGCATCGCCTGCACGGTCGCCGCGTCGCTGAAGGCCGCGTTCGCCGCCGATGGGCCCGCGGCTTCAATCAGCCGGCGCACGTCAATGCCTTCATGGCCGCCCAAAGAGCGCTGTCGCCTCGCAGGCCGCGCCGCTGCGTGAAGCAGTGGCCCTTCTGTGCGGTCCAAGCCCGCGCAGGCGGGCCTGGAGCCGCGGCACTGAGCCCCCGCGGGCCAGCAGACGACGTTGGCGCAGCAGCGACATCCTAGATCTCGAAAAACACCGTCTCGCCCTGCCCGAGATGGTTTCCCTGCAAGACGATGTTGAAGCGCAGCACGCCTTGCCTTGCAGTCGGCGCGGCGATCAACGTCGAACGGCGCTCGGCGGGAATGCGCGCCAGCACGGCGTCGTCGGCATTGGCCGCCTCATCGGGAAAGTAGATGCGGGTGGCCATCCGCCGCAGGATGCCGCGCGCAAAGACCGACACGACGATATGCGGCGCCTGCAGCGTTCCGTCAGCGCCCGGCACGCGACCCGGCTTGATCGTGTGGAAGCAAAAACATCCGGCGGCATCGGTGGGCATGCGCGCAAAGCCGGTGAAGTTCGACTCCAGCGGCAGTTCGCGCGTGTCTTCGGGGTGCGCATAGCGGCCGTGGCTGTTGGCCTGCCACAGTTCGATCAGTCCGTCGGGCACCGGCGCGCCATCGCCGTCGACCAACAGGCCCTCGATCGTCAGCCGTCCGCCGGCGACACCGGGCAGCGCGATGGTGTCGTTGTTCAGTCCGTCCAGGCCGATGTGCAGGAACGGCCCCACGGTCTGCCAGGCGGTGGCGTACAGCATCGCGGCTAGTCGAACGGCGTCGCGTCGCGGCCGCGCAGCACGATGTCGAAGACGAAGCCATGCGCCCATCCCGGCTTTGTGCTCGCCCAGTCGAAGCGCGCCACGAGCCGCGCGCGTGCGTTGGCGTCGGGCACGGCGTTGTAGATCGGATCGAAGGCCAGCAGTTCGTCGCCCGGGAAATACATCTGCGTGACCAGCCGCTGCGCATAGGCATTGCCGAACAGCGAGAAGTGGATGTGCGCCGGGCGCCACGCGTTGTAATGGTTGCGCCAAGGATATGCACCGGGCCGAATCGTCGTGAATCGAAAGCGGCCTTCGTCGTCGGTCGTCGCGCGACCGGCGCCGGTGAAATTCGGATCGAGCGGCGCGTCCCACTGATCGCGCGGATGCCGGTAGCGGCCAGCCGCGTTCGCCTGCCAGATTTCGATCAATGCGCGCCGCACCGGTCGCGCGTTCTCGTCGAGCACCCGGCCGCCGACGACGATGCGCTGGCCAATGGCCTCGCCGCCGCCCTGCCGGGTCAGGTCGCTGCCGACCTCGACGCGCACCTCCGGGGCCGGCCGCGGCCCGGTGACTTCGGACAGGCCCTGCGGCAGAGCGATCGGCTCGTGCCTCGGCGAACGCAGCACCGTCGAGGCGTAGTTTTCAAAGCGGTACGGCGGCTGCGTCTGGCCAAAAGGCCGGTAGTACTGCGCGAGTTCGGTCATGGCGACAGGGCGGGCCCGGAAAGCGCATGATGGCAAACGCCTGCCCTCCTGGAAAGCCGCGGGCGCGGCAGGCGACAGGGGCCGTGATCGCGTAGGCTTGCTGCACCACTCATACCCTCGACCGTACTGACGATGCCGAATCGTTCATGCCGCATTCTGTTTGCCGGCGGGCTGCGAGGCCCAAGTTCGCCCGCCGTTGCGCCTGCGCTGGCAACCCTGCTGCTGCTCGCGGCCAGCGCAGCATCGTCGCAGGAAATGCGGCCGATCCGGGCGTCGCAGCACGTGTACTACGTTCAGGGCACCGCAGGCATGGCCACGCGCGAGAACCAGGCGTTCAATTCCAACGCCTCGTTCGTCGTGACGCCTGAAGGCGTACTCGTGTTCGACGCGCTCGGAACGCCGGCGCTGGGCGAGACCCTCAGGAAGGCAATTGCCGGCATCACGACGCAGCCGATCCGGCGCGTGATCGTCAGCCACTTCCACGCCGATCACTTCTACGGGCTGCAGTCGCTGAAAGCCGAAGGCGTCGAAATCTGGGGCCATGCCGCCGGTCGCGCGTCGTTCGGCTCCGAGTTCATGCAGAGCCGGCTCGAACAGAGACAGCGCGATCTGGCGCCGCATGTCAACGACGACACGCGGCTGGTCAGCGCTGACCGCTGGATCGACTTCAAGGACGGGCCGGAGCTGTCGTTCTCGTTCGGCGGCCTGAAGATGCGGCTGATCGACGTCTCCGGCGCGCATTCGCCCGAGGACGTGATGCTGTTCATCGAGGATGACCGCGTGCTGCTGGCCGGCGACCTGTACTTTTCCGGCCGTCTGCCCTTCGTCGGGCAGGCCGACAGCAAGGCCTGGCTTGCGGCGCTCGACCGCATCGAGCCGCTGGCGCCGACGATGGTCATTCCCGGCCATGGCGCCGCTTCGCGCGACCCGAAGCCGGACATCGAACGGACGCGCGCCTACCTGCAGTTCCTGCGCGAAAAGATGGGCGTGGCCGTGCGCGATCTGGTGCCGTTCGACGAGGTCTATGCGGCGACCGACTGGTCGCGTTTCGCCAGAGAACCGGCCTTCGACGCCGCCAATCGCATCAACGCTTACGGTACTTACCTGCAGATGGAGCGCGAATTGCTGGCGCGCTGAGGCAACCGTATCGTCCCCTCGGCGACGGTCAAGGCTATTTCTTGCCTTGCAGCAACTGGTAGCCGAACAACAGGA
This sequence comes from Burkholderiaceae bacterium, assembly GCA_041565015.1. Lineage (GTDB taxonomy): Bacteria > Pseudomonadota > Gammaproteobacteria > Burkholderiales > Burkholderiaceae_F > JADJWR01. The sequence goes on along the minus strand of JBFGOX010000060.1, from coordinate 7,324 downwards.
TCAGCGCGCCGACGATCGAGCCGATGAAGCCCGCGCCCTGGCCGGCGTAATACAGGCCCAGGGCCTGGCCCAGATAACCGGCCAGCACCGAGCCGCCGATACCGAGCACGGTCGTCAGGATCAGACCGAGTTTCTGCTCGCCGGGCATGATGGCCCGCGCCAGCAAGCCGACGACGAAGCCGACCAGAATGACCCAGACGATCGACATTGTTCACCCCCTTTGGCCGCAGAATTGACGTTACGGCGATGGTGACATAGCTTGCGGTGGGTCAAGCGACTGACGGCCGCTTCGGTGACACTGCCGATCCGGGGCGGCTCTATAATTTCCCACGAATCAAAGGCTTATGCAGCTCCTCACGCTCGGACTCAACCACCAGACCGCGCCGCTCGCGTTGCGCGAACGGGTGGCGTTCGTTCCCGAGGAGGTCGGTCATACGATCATGCGCATCCGCGATGCGTTATCCGACCGCAGTCGCGGCCAACTGTCGGAAGCGGCAATCGTTTCGACCTGCAACCGCACAGAGTTGTACTGCGCGGTCAGCGAGCCGCAGGCAGCGGGTCCTGCGCTGGCTGATTTCGTGGCCCAGGAAAAGCGGCTCGATACCGACGAGTTCCGCCGCTCCGCCTACTTGCTGCCGCAGGCCGACGCCGTACGCCACGCCTTCCGCGTGGCCAGCGGCCTGGATTCGATGGTGCTCGGCGAGCCGCAGATCCTGGGCCAGATGAAGCAGGCCGAGCGGTTAGCGCGCGAGGTCGGGGGCATGGGCCTGCTGCTGAACCACCTTTTCCAGCGTACGTTCGCAGTCGCCAAGGAAGTGCGCTCGAGCACCGAGATCGGCGCCCATTCGGTATCGATGGCCGCCGCCGCGGTGCGCGTGGCCGAGCGCATCTTCGGCGACCTGAGCGCGAGCGAGGTATTGCTGGTCGGTGCCGGCGAGATGATCGAGCTGACCGCCACGCACCTGGCCGCGAGGCGGCCGAAGTCGATCACCGTGGCCAATCGCACCGTCGAGCGGGCATCGAATCTGGCACACCGCTTCCAGGGCCGGGCGATGCGGTTGGCCGAGTTGCCCGAGCAACTGGCCCGGTTCGACATCGTGGTCTCGTGCACGGCCAGCACGCTGCCGATCATCGGCCTGGGCATGGTCGAGCGCGCGGTGCGCCACCGCCGCCATCGGCCGATGTTCATCGTCGATCTGGCGGTGCCGCGCGACGTCGAGCCCGAGGTGGCACGGCTCGAGGACGTCTACGTCTATACCGTCGACGATCTGGGCAAGATCGTCGCGACCGGCAGCGAGAACCGGCAGGCCGCGGTGGCGCAGGCCGAGGCGATCATCGAAACGCGCGTGCGCGACTTCGATGCCTGGATCCGCACGCGCGCCGCGGTGCCGGTCATCCAGGGCTTGCGCAACCGGGCGGAGATGCTCAGTTCGCACGAAATCGAGCGCGCCAGGAAGCTGCTGGCGCGCGGCGAAACGCCTGAAGCGGTGCTCGAGCAGATGGCCCAGGCGCTGACCAACAAGTTCCTGCACGCACCGATCTCGGCACTGCACCAGAGTTCGGCCCAGGACGAAGCCTCGCGCGCGCAGCTGATTGCGCTGCTGTCGCGCTTTTATTCGCAACCCGAGCATTAGCTGACCGGCCGTGCCGCCCGTACCGGCGCCGCCGGTGCGCGGCCGCCGCTGCCGATTCCCCATTTGCCGATGAAACCCTCGATGCACAGCAAGCTCGCCCAACTGGCGAAGCGAATGACCGAGATCGATGCCCTTCTGGCGCGCGAAGACGCCGCCCGCGACCCCAACCGGCTGCGCACGCTTGGGCAAGAACGCGCCGAGATCGAGCCGGTGGTCGCGGGGTTTCATGACTACAACCGCGCGCAGGCCGATCTGCTGGCCGCGCAGGAAATGCTGGCCGATCCCGACATGAAGGTGCTGGCCGAGGAAGAGATCCACAGCGCGCGCGGCCGGATCGAAACGCTGGAAACCGACCTGCAGCGGCTGCTGCTGCCGAAGGACCCGAACGACGAGCGCAATGTCTTCCTCGAGATCCGCGCCGGAACCGGCGGCGACGAATCTGCCCTGTTCGCCGGCGACCTGCTGCGCATGTACATGCGTTTCGCCGAGCGCAACCGCTGGCGCACCGAGTTGATTTCGTCAAGCGAATCGGACCTCGGCGGCTACAAGGAGGTGATCGTCCGCATCGAGGGTGCCGGCGCGTATTCGAAACTGAAGTTCGAGTCCGGCGGGCATCGCGTGCAGCGCGTGCCCGAGACCGAGGCGCAGGGACGCATCCATACGTCCGCCTGTACGGTGGCAGTGCTGCCGGAGGCCGACGAGATCGACGACGTCAAGATCGACCCGACCGAACTGCGCATCGATGTGTTCCGCGCCTCGGGGGCGGGCGGCCAGCACGTGAACAAGACAGAAAGCGCCGTGCGGCTGACGCACATTCCGAGCGGCATCGTCGTCGAGTGCCAGGACGACCGCAGCCAGCACAAGAACCGCGAGCGGGCGATGAAGGTGCTCGCCGCGCGACTGAAGGACGTGCAGGTGCGCGAGCAGCAGGCGAAGGAAGCCTCAACCCGCAAGAGCCTGATCGGCTCCGGCGACCGCTCCGAGCGAATTCGCACCTATAACTTCCCGCAGGGTCGGGTCACTGACCACCGCATCAATCTGACCTTGTACAAGATCGACCAGATCATGGACGGCGACCTGTCGGAACTGGGCCAGCGGCTCGCCGCCGAGCACCAGGCCGAACAGCTGGCGGCGCTGGCCGAAGCGGGGTGAGCAGATGACGACGCGCGAGGAACGCGACAGCTTCGGGCCGATCGGCGTGCCGGCCGACCGCCTGTGGGGTGCGCAGACGCAGCGTTCGCTGCAGTACTTTGCGGTGTCGACCGAGAAGATGCCACCGGAGCTGATCCACGCGCTGGTGCGCGTGAAGCGCGCGGCTGCAAACGTCAACCGCGATCTCGGCACGCTCGATGCCGCCAAGGCGCAGGCGATCGTGTTGGCCTGCGACGAGGTGCTCGCCGGGCAGCACGGCGCCGAGTTCCCATTGTCGGTGTGGCAGACCGGCTCGGGCACGCAGACGAACATGAACGTCAACGAAGTGCTCGCCAACCGCGCCTCGGAACTGCTCGGCGGATCGCGCGGCAGCGGTCGGCTCGTGCATCCGAACGACGATGTCAACCGCGGCCAGAGCAGCAACGACGTATTTCCGACCGCGATGCATGTCGCGGCGGCGCTCGGCCTGGAGCGCCGGCTGCGGCGGCCGCTGCGCGACCTGCGCGCGACGCTCGATCAAAAAGCGGTCGCATTCGCCGGCATCGTCAAGATCGGCCGCACGCATCTGCAGGACGCCACGCCGCTGACGCTCGGGCAGCAGTTTTCCGGCTACGTCGCGCAACTCGAGACGGCAGGCTCGGCGATCGCCGCCGCGCAGCCAGCCGTGCTCGAACTGGCAATCGGCGGCACGGCGGTCGGCACCGGGCTGAACACGCATCGCGAGTTTGGCGCGCGCGTTGCGCAGCGGCTGGCCGCCGATACCGGACTGGCCTTCGTCGAGGCGCCGAACAAATTTGCCGCGCTGGCCGGGCACGAGCCGCTGCTGGCGTTGCACGGTGCATTGAAGACGCTGGCCGCGGCACTGAACAAGATTGCCAACGACGTGCGCTGGCTGGCCAGCGGGCCGCGCGCCGGTATCGGCGAGATCACGATCCCGGAAAACGAGCCCGGCTCGTCGATCATGCCCGGCAAGGTCAACCCCACCCAGTGCGAGATGCTGACGATGGTCGCTGCGCAGGTCTTCGGCAACGACCTGGCGGTCAGTTACGGCGCGGCAAGCGGCAACTTCGAGTTGAATGTCTACAAGCCGTTGATCGCGCACAACGTGCTGCAGTCGATCCGACTGCTCGCCGACGGCATGGCCAGCTTCGACGCGAATTGCGCGCGCGGCATCGAGCCAAACCGCGCGCGGATCGATGAACTGGTCGGCCGCTCGCTGATGCTGGTCACCGCGCTGGCGCCGCATGTCGGGTACGACAAGGCCGCGGCAATCGCGAAGAAAGCGCACCAAGAGGGCACCAGCCTGCGCGAGGCGGCGCTGGCCCTTGGCTCGGTGACGGCGGAGCAGTTCGACGGCTGGGTGCGTCCGGAAGCGATGACCGGCCCGGAATCGCAGTGACGTCGGCAGCGGCGCTGCTGGCCGGCTGCGGACTGTCGCGCGTCGAATCACGCCTGCTGCTGGCCCATGCGCTCGGCACGTCGATCGAATCGGTGATCGCGCATCCGCAGCGCGCGGTCGACGGGAAGGCCGCCGCGCGGTTCGCCGACCTCGCCGAACGGCGCGCCCGAGGCGAACCGATCGCTTATCTGATCGGGGAAAAAGAGTTCTACGGGCGGCCGTTCAGGGTGACGGCCGCGGTGCTGATCCCAAGGCCGGAAACCGAACTGCTGGTGCAACTGGCGTTGGACCGGATGCGCCGGATGGAGGCGCCACGCGTGCTCGATCTGGGCACGGGTTCCGGCTGTATCGCGATCACGCTGGCGCTCGAGCATCCGGCTGCCACTGTCGTGGCAGTCGACCGTTTCCCCGAAGCCCTGACAATCGCGCGCGCCAATGCGGATCGCCTCGAGGCCCGCGTCGAGTTCCTGACCAGCGACTGGTTCGAAGCCGTGCAAGGCGCCTTCGATGTCATGGTTGCCAACCCGCCGTATGTTGCGGCCGGCGACAGCCATCTATCGGCGCTTCGTCACGAGCCCGAATCAGCGCTCATCGCCGGCCCCGACGGACTGACGGCACTGCGTCGAATCGTCACCTTTGCGGCGGCACAGCTGCGTCCGGGCGGCTGGCTTGCGGTCGAGCACGGTCACGATCAAGGGCGGGCAGTGCGCGAGCTTTTTGCGCACGCCGGCTTCAACGACATTCAAACCCACCTCGACCTTGCGGGAATCGAGCGTGTCTGTGCCGGCTCGATACGCGATGTCGGGATTGGCGTGCGTGCGCTGGACGCTGCGTAACGGCGGTCGGTGCTGGGGCGGTCCCGGCCATGAGGACGCGCACGGGAGGGTGCGGCTCTTCGCCTGGGTGCGCTATCACCGCACCCTCCCGCTTTCTTCGCAACGCCTGCGCGCGGAGGCATCGTCCTGCTGGGTCGCGCCGGTGGCATGACCATCGACGCAGGTCGCACTGTATGGGGCGGGGCAAGCGCGCGTTCGCCCGAAATCCGCCGGTTCGATCCGGCTTTCCCATCCGTTGCATCGCTAAAGTTTTTGCCGTTGACGCCGATACGTCTTCGCCCGGTTTGACGCCTTAGCGGGCCCTTCCTACACTGGCTCGGTACATTCACTGATTCCGCAAGAGATGCCATGGACGCCAAGGATTTCATCCGCAATACGGTCACCGAACACCCAATCGTGCTGTTCATGAAGGGCACCGCGCAGTTTCCGCAGTGCGGCTTCTCGGGCCGTGCGATCCAGATCCTCAAGCAGTGCGGCGTGAAGAAGCTGATCACCGTGAACGTGCTCGAGGACGAAGAAGTGCGGCAAGGAGTGAAGGAGTTCGCCAACTGGCCGACGATTCCACAGCTTTACGTCAAAGGCGAATTCGTGGGCGGCTCGGACATCATGATGGAAATGTTCGAGTCCGGTGAACTGAAGGAACTGCTCGACAAAGCCGACGCCGATTGAGCCGCGCCGAGCCGCGGCGGCTGATCGTCGCGATTACCGGCGCCTCCGGCGCCATTTACGGCACCCGCCTTCTGGCACGACTACGCGATGCAGGCGGGATCGAAACGCACCTGCTGCTGTCGGCCGCCGGCGTCCTCAATGCGCACCAGGAACTTGGACTGAAGCGCGGCGACGTCGAGGCGTTGGCCGACGTGGTGCACAACGTCGCCGATATCGGCGCGCCGCTGGCCTCGGGCTCCTTTCGCACGCTCGGCATGGTCATCGCGCCGTGCTCGGTCAAGACGCTGGCTGCCTGCGCCGCCGGACTGGCCGACAACCTGATCACACGCGCGGCCGATGTGTGCTTCAAGGAACGTCGCCGCGTCGTGCTGATGCTGCGCGAGACGCCACTGAACCTCGCGCATATCCGGGCGATGGAAACGGTGACGCTGATGGGCGGCGTCGTCTTTCCGCCGGTGCCGGCCTTCTACCAGAAGCCGCAGTCGCTCGAGCAGATGGTCGATCACACGCTGGCGCGCGTACTCGATCTGTTCAACATCGAGCACGCACTGGCGCCGCGCTGGGGCGGCATGGGCGGCGCGGCCGGATGACTGGTGCCGGCTATCCGACTCGAACGGATGACCTATCGCTTACAAGGCGATTGCTCTACCAGCTGAGCTAAGCCGGCGACCGCAGGCAGTTTAGCCGAGGCACCGCGCGCGTCGCCGGAATAAGATCGCGGCACTTACTCCGACGACTTCCTGCAGCCCATGGCACGACTGCTGGTCACCGGCGGCGCCGGCTACATCGGCTCGCACACCGCGCTCGCCTTGCTCGAGGCCGGCCACGATGTGGTCAGTCTCGACAACTACTCGAACAGTTCCCCGCGGGCGCTCGAGCGGGTGCAGTCGCTTGCGCAGCGGCCGCTGACGGCGGTCGATGGCGATGTCCGCGACACGGCGCTGCTGGCGCGCGTGTTCGCGCAGCACGCGATCGACGGCGTGATCCATTTCGCTGCGCTGAAGGCGGTCGGCGAATCGGTCGCCAGGCCGCTCGACTACTACGACAACAACGTCGTCGGTACGCTGTCGCTGCTGCGTGCGCTTCAGGCCGCTGAGATCTTCACGTTCGTCTTCAGTTCGTCGGCGACCGTCTACGGCGCGCCCGAACGCCTGCCGATCTCCGAGGATGCGCCGATCCGAACGCACAACCCCTATGGGGCGACCAAGGCAATGGTCGAGCAGATGCTGCGCGATCTCGCCGCAGCCGAAAAACGCTGGTCGGTCGTGTCGCTGCGCTATTTCAATCCGATCGGCGCCCATCCGAGCGGCCAGATCGGCGAAGACCCGCACGACACCCCGAACAACCTGTTTCCGTTCATCTGCCAGGTCGCCGCGCGTCGACGCGAACGGCTTTCAGTTTTCGGCAACGACTGGCCCACGCCCGATGGGACCGGCGTGCGCGACTACCTGCACGTGGTCGACCTCGCGGCAGGCCACCTGCGCGCGTTCGAGTACGCCCGATCCAGCCACGGTTTTGTGCCGATCAACCTCGGCACCGGACGTGGCGTCAGTGTGATTGACCTGGTGCGTTCGTTCGAAGCGGCCACTGGCCGCGCGGTGCCGCATGTGATCACCGCGCGCCGTGCCGGCGAT
>JBFGOX010000059.1:0-10113 GCA_041565015.1 Burkholderiaceae bacterium | reverse complement strand
TGACTTCGACATCTGGCGGGTGCTGCAGATGCGGGTGCTCTTGGCTCACGTCGACCTCTGTCAGGTATTACACAAGAAAAGCCCCGCGGGCCGGCGGCGCAGAAGCCGTGCCTCCGCGCCCCGGTCGGCGGGGCCTGCCGACTAAGGCGCGAGCCTTAGTTGACCTTGACGCCCTTCTCGGCGAAGTACTTAAGCGCGCCCGGATGGAACGGAACCGGCGTGGCCGCGGACTTCTGGGTTTCCAGCTTGAAGTTGGCCGCTTCCTTGTGCACGGCGATCAGGTCATCGCGCTTTTCGAAGATCGTCTTGACGATGTTGTAGGCGGTCTTCTCGTCCATGTTCTCGTGCGCGACCAGGATGTTCATCACCGTGGCCTGCTTGTTGTCGGCGGTCATGCCACTGTAGGTCTCCTTCGGAATCGAGTCCTCGACGTACAGGTTGCCCCACTTCTTGTTCATCGCCGGCACCAGGTCGGCATGGTCGATCATCTTGATCTTGGTGCCGGGTGTCGCGGCCAAGTCAGTCACCGCCGCGGTCGGCAGGCCGCCGACCCAGAAGAAGGCGGCGATCTTGCGATCCTTCAATGCGTTGACCGACTCGGACACGCCCAGCCGCTCACGCTCCATGTCCTTGTCCTTGTCGAGCCCCGCGGCCTCGATGATGCGGAAGGCCATCACCTCGGTGGCGCTGCCCGGCGAGCCGGTCGACACCCGCTTGCCTTTCAGGTCGGTTATCTTGTTGACGCCGGTGCCTTCCACTGACACCACGTGCATGCGGTTCGGATACAAGATCATCAGCGTGCGCAGCGGCACCTTGTTACCCGAGAACTTCTGTTCGCCCTTGTAGGCGTCCTGCGCCGCGTCGACCATCGACAGGCCGATGTACGGCTTGCCGGTGGAAATCAGCCGCAGGTTGTCGACCGAGCCGCCGGTCACCTCGGCGGTGGCCTGCATGCCGGGAACGTACTTCGACAGCGCCGCGGCGATGCCGCCGCCCATGGGGTAATAGACGCCGCCGGTGCCGCCGGTGCCGATCGAGATGTTCTGCGCCAGTGCCGGCGCGGCCAGCCCGGCGCAAAGTGCCGCGACTGCGGCGGTCAGAAAGCGTTGCATATCGTCTCCTTAGGACTGAATTGAGATGGGTGGGTGAAGGCACTGGCTGCTACCCTGCCGCGGAAGATCGATCCGTCCGCACCGGGCCAGACGCCATATTTTAGTCGCCGCTCAAGACCACGGCGGATGCTGCCCCGGCATGGGTCGACGGGTCAAGCGATCCGTCCGACGCAAGTCACGCGCAGGGCCCCAAGTGCAATTACTTAGGGTTTGCCCGGTCTGCCGTTCCATCGACGCCGTTGCACCCGAATCACGCCTCGTGGGCGCGGCAGGCAAACGGGGCGCGAGGCCCGGCCGGGCCTTCTCATTCGGGACAGCGGGCGAGGCCACGCGGGTGCGAAACGCCTCCGATGCTGTGGCATCCTGACCCACGACAAGACTACGAACCCGCGTCCCTGCCATCCTGACCCGTCAATTCCTGCTTCGGCGCTCGACGCCTGCAGTCGCAAACCACTGCGGGCCGCCGTCAAGGAGGCTCACCACTTGCATCGACCGTTGCGCGTCAAAGCCACTGCTCTCGCCTGCGTTTCGGCTGCCCTGCGACGGGCGGCTTCCCCTGCGCTGCTGCTGGCGGCCACCGCGGCACTTGCGCAGGACCTGCCGGCGCAAGTTCCGTCCATTGCCGGCCTCGTGCCGTGCTGTTCGCTGGCCGATGCGCGCCGCATCGGCGCCGACCTGTCGTCACCGCGTGTAGCCGGCAACCGAGCCACAACGGCCCGAACAAGATTCAGGACCCGGGCGCTGCTGTCCGGCTATGCCGCCGGGGTCGGTGTCTATGGCTATTTCGCCTGGTGGAACAAGAGCGTCGAGCGCCATGTGATCGGGCCGGACGGCTCGGTGACGACGCAGACGCTGCCGAACCGGACGTCGAATTTTCGCCTCAGCGACGAGGGCTGGTTCGGCCGCAACACCGAAACCGGCGGCGCCGACAAGCTCGGCCACACGTTTTCCTTCTATGTCAGCACGCGCCTGCTGACCTCGGCGCTCGACAGGTGGGCCGGCCATGAGCGCGCCGACGCGATCTGGCTGGCGGGCGTGACATCGGCGACCGTCTCGCTGGCGGTCGAAGTGTTCGATGGCTACACGCGGCAGTACGGCTTCAGCACCGCGGACCTGGCGATGAACCTGGTCGGCATCGGCGCCGGCATGCTGCTCGAGTCGTCGCCGAAATGGGACGAGGTCATCGACCTGCGCTGGCAATACTGGCGCTCGGCCGACGCCAAGTGGCTGGGTGAAACCGATCCGATCGCCGACTACTCCGGGCACACGTACCTGCTGGCGCTGAAAGCCAGCGGTATCGAATCGCTGCGATCGAATCCGTGGCTGCGCTTTCTCGAGCTGCAGTTCGGTTACGGCAGCCGCGGTTACGCGCCGCACCCGGGCCGTTTCGCGCCGGTTCAACCGCGCCCGCATCGAAACCTTTACGTCGGCATCGGTCTGAACCTGAGCGAACTGCTCGGCGCCACCGTCTTCAAGGACAGCACCAGCCGAACACGCCGGATCACGGAAGGCTTCCTCGAATACCTGCAGGTTCCCGGCACGAACCTGCTGTTGCGCTACGGTCTCGACGACTGAACCGGCAGGCGACCGCAACGCCACGCGACGGCCTGGCGCGGCGGCACCGGCGTCCGACGCGGGCGCTGGCGTTGCTTCGATAGACTGCCCGCTGTGCTCATCCAATCGAGGCGGAAATGAGGATCGACTTCGTATCCGATGTGACCTGCCCCTGGTGCGCCGTCGGCCTGCACTCGCTCGAGCAGGCGCTGGCGCGTCTCGACGACGACGTGACCGTGGAGCTGCATTTCCAGCCTTTCGAGCTGAACCCGGACATGGCAACCGAGGGCGAGGACGCGATGGAACACCTGTCGCGCAAGTACGGCGCCTCGCGCGAGCAACTGGTGCAGAACCGCCAGCGGATCCGCGAGCGCGGGGCAGCGGTGGGCTTCGCCTTCGGCGAGCGAAAACGGGTCTGGAACACCTTCGACGCGCACCGGCTGCTGCACTGGGCCGGGCTCGAAGGCAAGCAGCGGGAGCTGAAGCACGCGTTGCTCGCCGCCTATCACACACACGCCGAGAATCCCGGCGCGCACGACGTGCTGCTGCGCCTGGCCGCTGAAGTGGGGCTGGATGTCGACCGCGCGCGCGCCGTGCTCGAATCGAGCGAGTTCGCCACCGAGGTACGGGCACGCGAGGACTACTACCGCCAGCTCGGCATCCATTCAGTGCCGTCGGTCATCGTCGACGAGAAGCACCTGATCCAGGGCGGCCACCCGCCGGAGGTCTTCGAACAGGCACTGCGCAAGATCGCGGCCGGGGTTTAGCAGCCGGGCCGGCGCGCGCCCTGCCCGCCGCGCGCCGGAAGGAGCACAATCGCACGAACGAGGCGGTCTCCACCGACGATCGACCCCGTGCCGCAGGTGGCTTGCAGTTGAAGGAGGAAGCCCATGCGCAACCGGCTATCGCTGCTGCTTTGTGTCCTGCTTGCCGCCTGCGCCGGCCCGCAGCCGCGGACACCGGCGCCGGATCACCTGTTCCGCGACGAACTGTTCACGGCGCCGTCGACGCGCGTCACGGCCGGTGACGTCTTCGCGCTGAGCGATGCGATGCGGCAGTACCTGCAAACCGAGATCGGGCCGCGGCTGCGGCGAAAGGGCCCGGTCCACGGACTGATCGACGCCCTTTACCAACAAGGCGAGTTGAAGCTGGACTATGACGCCAGCGTGACCCGCAACGCCAGCCAGGCCTTTGACGCGCGGTCCGGAAACTGTCTGTCGCTGGTCATCATGACGGCGGCCTTTGCCAAGGAACTCGGGATGCAGGTCCGCTTCCAGAGCGCGTACCTGGAAGAAGCCTTCAGCCGTACCAGCAACCTGCTGCTGCGCAGCGGACACGTCAACCTGTCGCTCGGCCGTCCTTTCCATGATTCGCGGCAGCATCCGCTCGAAAACCCGCTGACGATCGATTTCCTGCGGCCGGAAGAACTGCGTGGACTGCGCACACGCGAGATCACCGAGGAAACGGTGGTCGCGATGTTCATGAACAACAAGGCCGTTGAAGCACTTGTCGATGCACGGCTTGACGAGGCTTACGCATGGGCAAGCGAGGCCGTCCGCAAGGACGCCTCGTTCCTCGGCGCCCAGAACACGCTCGGCGTCATCTACCTGCGCCGCGGACATCTGCCGGCGGCCGAGGCCGTCTTCTCGCACGTTCTCAAGCGGGAGGTCGAAAACAAGACTGCCCTTTCGAATCTGGCCCGCACGTATGCGCGCCAGGGGCGCGCCGACGAATCGATGGCCCTGTACCGCCGCCTGGCGCAACTCGAGCCCGATCCGCCGTTTCATTTCTTCAACCAGGGCCTGGCGGCGATGAAGCAGCGCGATTACGACGCAGCGCGTGATCTGTTCGCCAAGGAGGTCGCGCGCGCCGACTACCACCATGAGTTCCATTACTGGCTCGGCCTGGCCAACCTCAGCCTTGGCGACATCGACCGGGCACGCAAGCACCTGGCCAACGCGCTGGAAAACAGCACCAGCCGCAAGGACCGCGAGTTGTACGCCGCCAAGCTCGAACGGCTGCGCGCGCAGGGGCGGAAGAACTAGCCCGACGCGCGCCGCGAGGTGTCAGGCCACCGGCTCGCGCATGGTGACGAATTCCTCGGCTGCGGTCGGATGGATGCCGACCGTGGCATCAAGGACCGCCTTGGTCGCGCCGGCCTTCAGCGCGACGGCAAGGCCCTGAATGATCTCGCCGGCTTCCTCGCCGACCATGTGGACGCCGACGACGCGGTCGCTGGCGTCGTCGACCACCAGTTTCATCAGCGTGCGCTCGCTCGATCCCGACAGCGTGTGCTTCAGCGCCCTGAACTCGCTGCGGTAGATGCGCACTCGGCCAAAGCGCTCGCGCGCCTGCGCCTCGGTCAGCCCGACCGTGCCGATGTTCGGGTGCGTGAACACGGCGGTGGGGATGTCCGCGTAGTCCATCTTCCGGCTGCCGCTGCCGAACAGGCCGTCGACGAGCACCATCGCCTCAGCCAGCGCCACCGGCGTCAGCTGAACGCGATCGATCACGTCGCCAACGGCATGGATGTGCGGCACCGAGGTGCGGAATGCGTCGTCGACCGCGATCGCGCCGCGTTCATCGGTACGCACGCCGGCAGCCTCGAGCCCGAGTCCGGCGACCTTCGGCCGTCGGCCGATCGCGCACAGCACCGTATCGACTTCCAGCGTCGCGCCGTCGCGCATCGTCACCTGCAGGCCGCCGCCGCTTCGCTCGACCGAACCGATTTGCGCGTTGACGCGGATGTCGACGCCCTTCTTGCCCATTTCGCCAGCGACAAAATTGCGGACGTCGTCGTCGAAGCCGCGCAGTACCTGCGTGCCGCGATACAGCTGGGTGACGCGGCTGCCGAGCCCGTTGAAGATCGACGCGAACTCGCAGGCGATGTAGCCGCCGCCGATGACCAGCAGCCGGCGCGGAAACGGCTCGACATCGAAGACGAGATCCGAGGTGATGACCAGATCGCTGCCGCGAAACGTATCGACCTGCGCTGCGCCGCCGGTGGCAACCAGGATGTGCCTGGCCCTGATGCGCTCGCCGCCGATCTCGATCGTGTCCGCATCGACCAGCTGCGCAAAGCCGCGCAGCAGCCGCACACCGGCGCCGTCGAGCAGCTTCTCGTAGACGCCGTTCAGGCGCAGGATCTCGATCGCCCGGTTGCGTTTCAACGTCGCCCAGTCGAACGTCGGCGCCGGGCCGCTCCAGCCGAAGCCGTGCGACTCCTCGAAAGCCTCGCCATAGTGCGCGGCGTAGCTGTACAGCTTCTTCGGGATGCAGCCGAGATTGACGCAGGTACCGCCGAGCGCCGACATCTCCGCCAGTGCCACCCGCGCCCCGCGCTGCGCGGCCATGCGCGCCGCGCGCACGCCGCCGCTGCCGCCGCCGATCACGAACAGGTCGAAAGTTTCCATCACGTCCGCTCCGCTTGTCCCGCGCCGAACGTTAGCAGTCCGCCCCCAGGGCCGAAGCTGACCTACAACCTGGCGAGGTGCGCCGCGAGCGTGTCGAGATAGGTGTCGAAGCGGTGCACGTCGTCGTGCGACGCCTGCGGCAGCCGCACGAGTTCGGAGTGCAGGTGCAGCGCGCGCAGCCGCTCCGAGTGCGAAATGTCGATCAACCCGTCGCGCTCGCCGTGGAAGATCAGCACCGGTGCGCGCACCTGCGGCAGCCACAGATCGGTGCGCAGCGGATAACGCAGCAGCGCCGGTGGGACCCAGGGATAGCGCTCGTGGGCCAGTTCGCGCATGCTGCTGTACGGCGATACGAGCACCAGCAGATCGGTGCCCACCTGCGCGGCCAGCCGCGCTGCCAGCCCGGTGCCCAGCGAACGGCCATAGATGACGATTGGTCGGCCCGCGTACTGCGGAGCGATCTGCCGGTACGCGGCCAGCACGTCGGCGTGCAGCTGCGCTTCGGAGGCAATCTGGCCGTCGCTCTTGCCGTAACCGCGATAGTCCGGCATGAACAGATCAAAGCCGGTGCGCTCGTAGAAGGCCGTGCTGGTGAGCCACACGGCGTTGTTGCCGCCGTTGCCGTGCAGGAAGAACACCAGTCCGCGCGCCGCCGGTTGCGCGAAGTGCACCCCGTGCAGCGTCGCGCCATCGACCGGCACGCGGACTTCCCGCACGCCGGGTGCGAATCGGTGGTCGGCCGCCAGCGGCGACGGCCGAAACAGCAGCGATTCCTGCTGCACGTACAGCGCGCCGAGGGCCGCTGCGTAAACCGCCAACGGCAGCGCGATCACGCCGAGCAGCGCCCGGCCGTACAACCGAGCCTGGCGCAGCGATGTCAAAAGCCGATCCATAAACAAGACTACGGGCGGACGGCCCCGGCGGATGTGGCTCGACGCCAGCCGGCGCGCGGCAGGCTCAGGTCTTCAACGGCTTGAACCGGATCCGGTGCGGCGCGGCACCCTCTTCGCCGAGGCGCTTCTTCTTGTCGTCCTCATATTCGCGGTAATTGCCGGCGAAGAAGCTCCACTGCGACTCGCCCTCGGCGGCGAGGATATGCGTGCAGATGCGGTCGAGAAACCAACGGTCGTGCGAAATCACCAGCACGCAGCCGGGGAACTCGATCAGCGCATCCTCGAGCGCGCGCAGCGTCTCGACGTCCAGATCGTTCGACGGTTCGTCGAGCAGCAGCACGTTGCCGCCGGTGATCAGCGTCTTGGCCAGGTGCAGCCGCCCGCGCTCGCCGCCCGACAGTTGCCCGACGATCTTCTGCTGGTCGGCGCCCTTGAAGTTGAAGCGCCCGAGATAGGCACGCGACGGCATCTCGAACTTGCCGACCGTCAGGATGTCCTGGCCGCCGGAGACGGCCTCCCACACCGTCCTGTCGTTTTCCAGCGCCTCGCGCGACTGGTCGACGAAAGCGAGCTTCACCGTCGGGCCGATCTTCACCTGGCCGGAATCGGGCTCCTGCTTGCCGGTGATCATGCGAAACAGCGTCGATTTGCCGGCGCCGTTCGGGCCGATGATGCCGACGATGGCCCCCGGCGGCACCTTGAAACTGAGTTTGTCGATCAGCAGCGTGTCGCCGAAGCCCTTGGTCACATCGACGAACTCGATCACTTCGTTGCCGAGCCGCTCGCCAACGGGGATGAAAATCTCCTGTGTCTCGTTGCGTTTCTGGTATTCGTAGCTGGACAGTTCCTCGAACCGCGCCAGCCGGGCCTTGCTCTTGGCCTGCCGGCCTTTGGCGTTCTGGCGCACCCATTCGAGCTCGGCCTTCATCGTCTTGATGCGGGCGGCTTCCTGCTTGGACTCCATCTCGAGCCGCTTTTCCTTCTGCTCCAGCCACGAGCTGTAGTTGCCCTCCCACGGGATGCCGTAGCCGCGGTCGAGTTCGAGGATCCACTGGCAGGCGTTGTCGAGGAAGTAGCGATCGTGCGTGATGCCGACCACCGTGCCCGGAAAACGCAGCAGGAACTGCTCAAGCCATTCGACGCTTTCGGCATCGAGGTGGTTGGTCGGCTCGTCGAGCAGCAGCATGTCGGGCTTGGCGAGCAGTAGCCGGCACAGTGCGACGCGGCGCTTTTCCCCGCCCGACAGGTGCTCGATCGGCGCGTCCCACGGCGGCAGCCGCAGCGCGTCGGCGGCGATCTCCAGCTGATGCTCGGTGTCGGCCCCGGCGGTGGCGATGATCGCCTCGTACTTCGCCTGGTCGGCCGCCAGCGCGTCGAAATCGGCGTCGGGTTCGGCGTAGGCGGCGTAGATCTGGTCGAGCTTCTGCTTGGCCTCCATTATTTCGCCCAGCCCCGCCTCGACCTCCTCACGGACGGTCTTGGAAGGATCGAGTTCGGGCTCCTGCGGCAGGAAGCCGATCTTCATGTTCGGCATCGGCACCGCCTCGCCGTCGAAGTTCGGATCGACGCCGGCCATGATCTTCAGCAGGCTCGACTTGCCCGAGCCGTTCAGCCCCAGCACGCCGATCTTGGCGCCCGGGAAGAAACTGAGCGAAATGTCCTTCAGGATCGTCCGCTTGGGCGGCACGGTCTTCGACACGCGCCGCATCGTGTAAACGTACTGCATGTCCAGCCCTCTGCTTCGAAGGCGCGAAGCTTACCCAATGATCCCTCGACGCAGTGTCGCGCCGGCCGCGCCGCAGGTAACCTACCGCATTTCGTGCCGAGGCTTGACGTTCATGCGGAACACCAGATTATTCGCCCTGCTTGCCGCGACGCTGACCTTTGCCGCGCCAGCGGCCGCGCAGGTCACCGTCACCGAGCCGTGGATTCGCGCCACTGTCGCGCAGCAGATGGGCACCGGCGCCTTCATGACGCTCTCCTCGGCTCGGAATGCGAAGCTCGTCGAAGTGCGATCGCCGGTGGCTGGCATCGTCGAGATCCACGAAATGAAGCTCGAGAACAACGTGATGCGGATGCGCGCGGTGCCGGTGATCGACCTTCCGGCCGGGCAGACGGTAGAGCTGAAGCCGGGCGGTTATCACGTGATGCTGATGGACCTGAAGCGGCAGCTGAAGGAAGGCGGAGCGGTGCCGCTGACGCTGGTCATCGAGACCGCCGGCAAACGCGAGACGCTCGAGGTCAGCGTCCCGGTACGCTCGCCAACCGCGCGCAGCGATACGATGGGCAAGCGCGGTCACTGAGCGCGAACGCCGCCTGCGCGACGTAGGCCACGACAGGGCGACCTGACGAAGGCCATGGTTGCATCACCGATTGAGTTCGTCTGGTCTTCGCCTTGTGCACCGCTGGCGGCGAGCATTGTCGCCATTGCGCGGCCGCCGCGCTTGGAAAAAATTGACGTCTTCTGTGTTGCTGCCGGTGCGGCGACGATCAAACGCGGCCAGACGCCCGGCGTTTGCGCGCCGCCGCTGCGCGCACGGACTTGCGCGGCGCCGTAGTTGCCCTGCCTTTGGCCTTTCGCGCCACCTTGCGCGGAGATTTTCGCCCCGTTCTTTGCGCCGTCCGACGCGACGGCTTCGTCGAACTCGCCTTGCGTTTCGCGCGTTCCGGTTGCGGCGTTGCCGGCAGCAGCGGCTCGAGCGCTCCGGGCTCGTCGATGAACAGGATGCCGCGCAGTTCGTCGTAGCGGACGACCGCGTCCGGATCGGCGTCGAATTGCCAGACTTCGCGGTTGTTCACGTAGACGGCGAACGGTCGCGCCGGCGCCGGCTCGCGCTTGGCCTCGAGAAGCTGCGCCGCCCTGGTCAGGACGATCTCGGCGAAATCCGCCTCCGACCCGCCGCCGGCGACTGCCGCGCCGCGGTCGTTCGGATTGCTGGCCTTGTACTTGTGCCCGACCGAGAACGCGATGGTGCCGCCGTCGGGAAAGCAGCGCTCGATGCTGTCGGCGAGAATTTGCGCCAGTCGCGTTTGCCCCTCACCGCTGCGGATCCACTGCGCATGCGCCGGATTGTTGGCGAACAGCGGCTCCAGCAGGATCGCGGGCATCTTCGTGAACTTCACGTTGCCGTCGCCGCGGCC
>JBFGOX010000058.1:0-10143 GCA_041565015.1 Burkholderiaceae bacterium | reverse complement strand
GCTGGCGGCCCTCTTTCTGCTCTACATTTCCTGGGCCAACCGGCGGATTGCAGAGAGCAACGTTCGCCTGCATCTGACGGCGGAGGAGGCCCTCGCATCGACGCGCGCCAAGAGCGAGTTCCTTGCCAACATGAGCCATGAAATCCGCACGCCGATGAATGGCGTGCTCGGCATGACCGAACTGCTGCTGAGTACCCCGCTTTCGGACAAGCAGCGCCGTTTCGTCGAAGCCGTGTATCGGTCCGGCGAAACGCTGCTGGAAATCATCAACGACATCCTCGACCTGTCGAAGATCGAAGCCGGTCGTCTCGAACTTGATCGCAGCGAGTTCAGCTTGCATGTGCTGGTCGAAGATGTGTTCGAGATGCTGGCGCCGCGGGCGCATGAAAAACGGCTCGAGCTGAATTGCCGCATCGACGCGGCGGTGCCGGCCGTGCTGATCGGCGACGCACTGCGGCTGCGCCAGGTGTTTTCCAACCTGGTCGGCAATGCCATCAAGTTCACCGAGCAGGGCGAAGTGGTGGTGACGATCGATTGCGATGCGCCCCTGCCCAACGAGCCGATGCGCAGAGTGCGCTTCGAGGTCCGCGACACCGGGATCGGCATCGACGCGCAGGCGCAGGCGCGACTGTTTTCGCCGTTCATGCAGGCCGACGAGTCGATGTCGCGCCGGTACGGCGGCACCGGGCTGGGGCTGACAATCAGCCGGCAACTCGTTGAAATGATGGGAGGGCGGATCGACGTGCAGAGCAAACCGGGCAAGGGCTCGGCATTCCGTTTCGACGTCTGCCTCGCTGCGGGTGATGCCGCCGCGTTGCCGGCCCCGGTGCCGATATCACAGCTGCAGGGCAAGCATGTGCTGCTGGTCGAGGACAATGCCGTCAATCGCAGCGTGATCGAAGGTTATCTGACCGCGTTCGGCATGCACGTGGCAAGCGCGGTGCAAGGCGCAGACGGCCTGGCGCTGCTGCGGGCGACTGCCAGCGGGCGGCAGTTCGATCTTGTCGTCGTCGACCAGAAGATGCCGGTGATGGATGGCGCGACGATGGTGGAGCGGCTTCGCGCCGTACCGCAGCTGCGGCACCTGCCCGTGGTGATGCTGACGTCGATCAACGACACGCACGAACTGACGCGGGCGCATTCGGCCGGCGTGCAGGTGCAGCTGGCCAAGCCCGTTCGACAGGCCGATCTGGCCAGCGCGCTGGCACAGGCACTTGGACAGTGCGCCACGCGAGCCGAGTCGCCGCCGCCCGAGCAGCGCCTCGGCGGCCTGCGTCTGCTGCTTGCCGAGGACAATGCCGTCAACCAGGAAGTCGTGCGTGCGATGCTTTCCGAGTACGGCTGCGTGCTCGAGGTGGCGGCCGATGGCGATGAGGCCTTGCGGCGACTGCGGCACTCGCGTTTCGACGCCGTGCTGATGGATTGCCAGATGCCGCGCCTCGACGGTTTCGAAGTGGTGCGACGGCTGCGCGGCGCAGTAACGAGCGAATTCGCCACCGCTTCGGACGTCGCCGTGATCGCGCTGACCGCCAACGCGCTGGCCGGCGATGCGGAACGCTGTCGCGCCGGTGGGTTCAGCGACTACCTGGCCAAGCCGGTTCGCCGCGAGCAACTGGTGCAGACGCTGCTTCGCTGGGCCGGTGCTTCGCATCGCTCGCCCCAGCCCGCTGCGCCCGCCGCCACGACGTCCATCGAGCCGGCGGCCGCCGTTCATCATGCTGCAGCCCAGCCGGGTGGCGCCGAAGGCGTGCTCGACATGGTCGCGATCGGGCGCATTCGTGACATGCAGCGCCGTGGCGCGGCTGATCTGTTGCCGCGCCTGCGGACGATGTTCTTCGAGAGCTCCGCCAGGCTGGTCGACAACATCGAGGCGGCGCTGACCGGCAACAACAGCGAGGCGCTGCGTCATGCCGCGCATACCCTGAAATCGGCCAGCGGCAACATTGGGGCGGCTCAATTTTCGCGTCGATGTGCCGAACTTGAGGCGTTGGCGCGCGCCGGTCGTGTTGCCGATGCCGTGGCCGTCTGGCGCGTGGCCCGTGCCGACTATCAGCAGGTCTTGACGGCGCTGCGTGAACTTGAAACCGATAACGCGGCGGCGTGAGCAGCAGCCCGAAACAAGCGAAGTGACGATGGACTCGCGGTCACAGGATCAGAAACTGGAAAAGCCCGACGGCACAGGCGAGTGCGTACTGCTGGTCGATGACGATCCGGTGGCGCGGCTGTTGACGGCCACTGCGCTCGCCGAGCGCAACTGGCGGGTGGTCGAGGCCGGCAGCGGTGCGCAGGCGCTGGCGTCGTTTGTCGCGGAGCATCCCGACGTCGTGGTTCTCGACGCGCTTATGCCGGAGATGGACGGCTTTGCGACCTGCGCGCGTCTGCGCGGGACGCCGACGGGCGAACACGTGCCGGTGCTGATGCTGACCGGGTTGGATGACGAACTGTCGATTACCCGGGCCTACGAGGCCGGTGCGACCGATTTCTTCGTCAAGACCAGCAGCCAGTGGACGCTGCTGTCGGAAAGATTGCGCTACATGCTGCGCGCTTCGCGTACCCGCGAGGCGCTTGCGGAGAGTCAGCGCAAGCTGAGCAAGGCCCAGCGCATCGCGCGCATCGGCAGCTGGGAATGGGATATCGCGCGTCGATGGGTACGCGTTTCCGACGAGTTCTATGCAATCGCCGGACTGCCAAAGCAGGCCGATGGCCTGGCCGACTGGTTCCTGTGGAGCCGGGTGGCCGAGGAAGACCGGCCGCGGTTGCAGCAATTGCTCGAGCAGGCCCGCCAGCACTCCGGCCAGCTGCACTTTGAATGCCGACTGCTGCGGCCGAACGGGAAGACCCGAAGCGTCCGTGTGGAGGCCGAGGTCGACCGCGACGACGAGGGACGGCCAGTGACCGTCCATGGTGTTGTGCAGGATGTGACCGAACGCAAACAGGCCGAGGACCAGATCCGCCGCCTGGCCAACTTCGACAGCCTCACCGGGCTGCCCAACCGACGCTTCTTCCGCGACCAGTTCAGCGAGAGCCTCGCCCGCGCGACTGCCAACGGAACCCAGGTCGCGGTGTTGTTCATCGACGTCGACCGTTTCAAGCAGATCAACGACACGCTCGGCCACGACGTAGGCGACCAGCTGCTGCGCGAACTTGCCGTCCGCTTGTACGCAGCGATCAGGGAAACCGACACGGTGGCGCGTGTTAATTCCGACACCGAAGATCGGCCCGACGCGCAGACGCATTTCGGCTGCAGCGTGGCGCGCCTCGGCGGTGACGAGTTCACCGTGCTGCTGACCGATCTCGTCGATACCGGCGTCGCCGAGCGCGTGGCCGCGCGACTGCTGAATACGCTGCGGCAGCCGGTCACGTGTGCGGGGCATGAGGTCTTCGCGACGGTATCGATCGGCCTGGCGCTGTTTCCCGACGACGGCGTCGATGTCGACACACTGGTGCGCAAGGCCGACATTGCCATGTACGCGGCCAAGGAAACGGGCCGCAATGTCTGGCGCTCCTACGACTCGTCGATGCAGACCGTCAGCGTCGACCGCTGGCGGATGGAGATCGCTCTGCATCATGCGCTGGCCCGCAACGAACTGGTGCTGCATTACCAGCCGAAGATCGACGTGGCAGCGGGGCGAGTCGTTGGCGCCGAGGCCCTGATGCGCTGGCAGCGCGACGGTGAACTGGTGCCGCCGGCTCAGTTCATCGCACTGGCGGAAGACACCGGCTTGATCGTGCCGATCACGGAGTGGGCGATCAACGAGGTTTGCCGGCGGCTTGTCGACTGGCGCGAGGCCGGTGTGGTTCCCGTGCCCGTGTCGGTAAACGTCTCCAGTCGCCATGTGCAGCGGGCCGACCTTTCCGTCCCGGTGCGCGCGGCGCTCTCCGCCACTGGCCTTGATCCGGGGTTGCTCGAACTCGAACTGACCGAGACGGTGCTGATGCAGAACATCGAGACCGCCGGCCCGCTGCTGCTGTCACTGAAGCAGATGGGCATTTCGCTGTCGATCGACGACTTCGGCACCGGCTACTCGTCGCTGTCGTATCTGAAACGGCTGCCGATCGACACGCTGAAGATCGATCGCTCATTCGTTCGCGACCTCGAGGCCGCCACCGACAATGCGGCGATCGTCGCCGCCATCATCGCCATGAGCCACAGTCTGAGGCTGAAAGTGGTGGCCGAGGGCGTTGAAACGGCCGGCCAGATGCGGCGCCTGTCCGAGCAGGGCTGCTTCCTCCAGCAGGGGTGGCTGTTCGCAAAAGCGATGCCGGCACATGAATTCGTCGACTACCTGCGGCGAGCGGCCGACCGCGTGCCCGGTCTGGCGTCGACCGCGAAAGACCTGCAGCCATGAACATGGACGACGCAAAGGCGGCAAGATCCGCACAACTGGCGGAAGCGGCCAGAAGGACGTTGAAGACGCTCGCCGAACGCCGGCGCATCCCGACGCCGGAATCGTTTGCCGAGGTGTACCACGAGGTCAACGGCGGGACCGCGACCGGCTCACCGGTCGCAATTCTGCGCGACGTGCTGCGCGACATGCTGCGCAACAACCGCATCGGCGCGCAGGAAGTGGCGCCGGTCGTCGAGCGCGCCCGCCTGGGCGACTGGTCGGGCGTGCACGCGATGCTGGAGACGGCGCTGTCTCGCAGTGCCGGCGGTGCGGGCTCCGGCTGGCCACAAACGACGCTGTCGCTATTGAAAAGCACCGACGCGCTGCACGCGAACTGGACCCGCGCACGCAAGCTGGAGGCGGTCGCACATGTGATCGAAACCGCGGCCGTCGAACCGGACATCGCGCTCGAGCGGGTGCGCAAACTGATCGATTCATGGGGGCCGCCGCTGGCCAGCGTCGCGCCGCCGCGGGTCGATTCGCCGGCCGCGCCGGTGCTGGCGGCGGAGCCGCCGCTGCCGGCAGCCGAGCGTTATGTCGACCCCGAGCTTCCCGGGCGCCTGCAAGCGGAACAGGCGAGGGCGCGCGCATGGCAGCAGGTCGCGTTGCGCGCCACGTCGCTGCTCGAGCACGCCTGTGGCGAGGCCAGTCGGGCCGCCGAGAACCTGCGCGAGTTCGGACGCGATTCGGCCGATGCGCCGGTCGAGAGTCTGCTGCCGAGATTCGTCGATGCCGTGGCTGCAATCGACCGACAGATCGAGGACGATCATCGGATCAAGGCCGGTTTGCAGCGTCTGCTCGGGCTGCTGTGCGACAACATGAAGTCCCTTACTCCCGACGAAGTCTGGCTCGCCGGGCAGCTCGAGCCGATCCGCTCGTTGCTCGACGGACCGCTGACGCCGTCGCAGCTCAGCGACGCGGAACAGAAGCTGGCCAGCGTGATCGAGCGGCAGTCGGCGGCGCGACGCAGCCTGTCGGACGCCAAGCTGGCGCTGAAGGAAATGCTGTCGACGCTGATCACGCGCATCGGCACGATGGGCGATTCGACCGGCCGCTTTTACGAGCAGATCGGCAGCTACCAGAAGCAGATCAAGGAGGCGACCGACTTCGAGTCGCTGTCGCGCCTGGTCGGCGGCCTTCTGGCCGACACCGGGTCGATGCGCTCGAATCTGCAGGCCTCGCGCGACGAGCTCGAGGGCGCGCGGCGCAAGGTCGAGGTCTACGAGACGCGGATGCGCGATCTGGAGCGCGAACTGGCGCAGGTTTCGTCGCTCGTGCAGAAGGACCCGCTGACGCAGGTGCTGAACCGCCGTGGTCTGGAAGAGGCCTTCCGCGTCGAAAGCGCCCGGGCGGCGCGCTACGACACGCCGCTGGCGACGGTGATGATCGATCTCGACGACTTCAAGAAACTGAACGACACGCTGGGTCACCTGGCCGGCGACCGGGCGCTGGTGCACCTGGTGCAGACGATCCGCGCCGCCCTGCGCCCGACCGACTTGCTGGCACGCGTCGGCGGCGAGGAATTCTGCGTTCTGCTGCCGGCGACTGCGGCAACGGAGGCCGTCGTCGCTGTCGAACGCTGCCTGCGCATGCTGGCGGCCAACCCATTCCTATTCGAGGCCGACAGCCGCATCCTGACATTTTCGGGCGGCGCGGCCACGCTGCGCGAGCGCGAATCCCTCGACGACCTGATCAAGCGCGCCGATGAGGCGATGTATGCCGCCAAGCGCGCCGGCAAGAACCGGGTGCTGACGAACGAATGATTCGTAGCGTGCGGACGGGCGTCGGTGGTTGCTCGGCGCATCGCGCCTTCCGATTCACCGGTCACCGCCCGCCGTGAACCGGTCACGAATTCACACCAAGCCGTTTCTGATCGCGTAGTGGGTCAGTTCGGCGTTATTGCGCAGGCCCATTTTTTCTAGGATCCGCGCCCGGTAGACGCTGACCGTTTTCGGGCTCAGCGTCAGCGCTTCGGCAATGTCGGCCAGGCGTTTTCCCGACGCGATCAGTTTCAACGTCTGGAATTCGCGATCGGACAGCTTTTCGTGCGGCGCTGCCTGCTGCGGAGCCTGCAGGTTGTCGATCAGCGCCTGCGCGATCTCCGGCGTGACGAACTTGCGCCCGGCGAGCACCGCGTCGACGGCCTCGAGCAGCCGCTCCGGTGCGCTGGCCTTGTTCAGATAGCCGGCGGCCCCGGCCCGAAATGCCCGCACCGCGTACTGGTCCTCGGGGTACATCGACAGCACCAGCACCTTCAGTTTCGGCATCTCCTCGCGCAGCTGGCGAACGACCTCGATGCCGTCCTTGCCGGGCAGGCCGATATCGGTGACGAGCAGGTCGATCTCGCCATGGGTGCGCAGCGCGATGCGCAGCGTCGGATAGTCGGAGGCTTCGGCGACGATCTGCACGCGCGGGTTCTCGGACAGGATCTGCACGACGCCGCGGCGGACGATCGCGTGGTCATCGACAATGATGGTGCGGGCCGACATCGGGGTCCACTCAATCGGGATCGGCAAGCGGTGCCTCGCTTGCCGCTAATGAGGATTCGAATGTGTCCGGCGCCATCGGCACCGACAGCATCACCGTCGTGCCGCGTCCCTGCGCACTATTGACTTCTGCCCAGCCGCCGAGTGAATGCGCCCGCTCGACCAGGCCGCGCAGGCCGAAACCAGGTGCCGAATCGAGCATGCCGGGGTCAAACCCGATGCCGTCGTCGGCGACCTCCAGCGTGACCTCGGTGTCGGTGGCGAACAGCGTCACGTTGCCGCTGGAAGCCTGCGCGTGACGGGCTACGTTGTTCAGCGCCTCCTGCGCAAAGCGGTAAAGCGCGGCCGCCTTGACGGGCGCCAGCGGCAGAACGTCGCGATTCGTCTCGAAACGAGTGGCCACGCCGGTGCGCTCGGCGAAGCCGCGCACCAGCCAGTCCAATGCTGCCGGCAGACCGGCGTCGAGCACCGGCGGCCGCAGGTTGTACTGAATGCGATGACTGGCACCGACCGCCTGCGTCAGCAGTTCGTGCATCGCCCGTATCCTCGGTGCAACGGCGGGCCGACCAAACAGTTCGCGCGCCAGATGCGACAGTTCGAATTTCAGCGCCGTAAGCAGCGCGCCGACCTCGTCGTGCAATTCACGCGCCAGCGCATGGCGCTCCTCTTCTCGCACCCGCTCAAGATGAGCGGTCAGTTCGCGCAGGCGCTGCTCCTGCATTCGACGCTCGCGCCGCATCGCAGCGGCCTCCAGCGCCCGCCTCAGCGCCGGGGCAAGTCGAAGCAGGCGCGACTTCAGAATGAAGTCGTCGGCGCCGGCGTGCAGCGTCGCCACGGCCAGTTCATCCGACATCTCGCCCGACAGCACGAGCACCGGCAGGTCGGCATCGAATTCGCGGGCGACCTGCAGCGCGCGAAATGAATCGAGGCGAGGCAGGTTGTGGTCCGTGATCACCGCGTCCACGGCGCCCGAGGCCAGCGCCGAGCGCAGTCCGGACTCGTCGTCGACACGGCGGCCGATGACTTCGCCGGCGCCGAGCGACTTGTCAGCGACCAGATGCGCAAGCGCCACTTCGTAATCGAGGTCCGAATCCTCGACGACGATGACGTGCAGCGCAGATGTCGGTACGGTTGGCATGATTAGACGGCCGGATTGTGCTCGATTTGCGCGGGCAGCGACGCGCACTTGGCGTCGTCGTTGGCAGCGCGCTACGACGCTTTGCGAATCTCGCGCAGCACCTGTGCGTGCAGCGGGTCGGCGGCGGCGATCAGCGACGGCTCGGCGAGCGGGTTGCCGCCGGACCAGCTGCTGACCGTTCCGCCGGCGCCCTCGACAACCGGGACTATCGCCGCCACATCCCAATAGGCGAGCGTCGGGTCCAGCATCACGTCCGCACCGCCGGTGGCGAGCGCGAAATAGCCGAAGCAGTCGCCCCAGGTCCGGTACAGCCGGGCACGGCGAATCAGCGACGCGGCTGCGCTGCCACCGCGCTGTTCAGCGCTTTGCCAGTGAGATGTGGCAAGCACGGTTGCTTCGTCGATGCGCACGCAGCGCCGCACGCGCGCCGGCCGCTGGCTGCCGTCGCTTCGGTAAAGCGTCGTGCCGCCGCAATGCCCGATCAGCGCCGTGCCGGCTGCCGGATGCGCGATGGCGCCGAGGATCGGCGCGAAGCCGTTGCCGTCGTCGCGTTCGAGCGCGATCAGCGTGCCGAACAGGAAGCAGTGCGAGATGAACGCGCGCGTGCCGTCGATCGGATCGAGGATCCAGCGAAATCGGCGTCCCTGCCGCTCGCCGTACTCTTCGCCGATGATGCCGTGGTCCGGATAATGTTGCTCGATCAGCCTGCGCATCGCGCGTTCGGCGCCACGATCGGCCACGGTCACCGGGGTGGCGTCGGTCTTGCTACTGACCGCCACGCCACGCAGGAACAGGGGCTGGATCACTGCAAAGGCGGAGCCGATCAGCCGGTGCATGAACGGAACGAATTCGCGCCGCTCGGCGGCGCTGATCGGCGCGCTGAAGCGCGTGCTCGTCGTTGCGGACGATACGAATGAGGGCCTTTCCATCCGGCGATTATCGGGCAGGCGCCGGGCGCCTCGCGTACAGTCGCGCCCGATGCTCGATGTCGCGTTCACGATTCTTGGCGCCGGCGTCACCTGGCTGGAGGTGATCGCTTTCGCGCTGGCGCTCGGCTGCGTCATCTTCAACGTGCTCGAGATTCACTGGGCCTGGCCGCTGGCGATTGCCGCCAGCCTGCTTTATGCGTGGCTGTTCTTTGCCAGCCGGCTCTACGGCGACGTTGCGGTGCAGACATTCTTCGTCATTTCCTCGGTCTGGGGCTGGTATCAATGGTTGTTCGGCCGCCGCCGCAGCAGCGCCGGCGCTGCGGCGCCGCTGCGCATCGCCCGCCTGAACGGCCGCCGACGCGTTCTGGTCGTCATGCTCTGGCTTGCCTTGTGGCCGCTGCTCGGCGCGCTGCTGGCCCGCTTTACCGACACCGATGTGCCTTATTTCAACGCCTTTCCGACCGTCGGCAGCTTCATCGGCCAGATCCTGCTGGCGCTGAAGTTCATCGAGACCTGGCCGGTATGGCTGGTCGTCAATGCCGTCAGCATCGTGCTTTATTCGACCAAATCGCTGTGGCTGACTGCCGTGCTGTATCTGATCTTCGGCCTGCTGGCGATCGCCGGCTGGCGACGGTGGCGGAGATTCATCCCGTGAGCCGCTCGGTCCGCCGGGTCGCCATCATCGGGGCCGAGTGCGTCGGCAAGACCGAACTTGCGCAGGAACTGGCTGAACGCCTGCCGGGGCTGTGGATTCCCGAATACCTGCGCGAATTCTGCGACCGGGTGGCGCGCACGCCGCGTCTGGACGAGCAGTCGCACATCCTGGCCGAGCAGCAGGCGCGCGAGGAGGCGGCGATCGCCCGCGCGGGCGCAGGAGCCGTGTCGTGGGTCCTCGCGGACTCAGCGCCACTGGTTACCGCGGCCTACAGCGAGCTGCTGTTCGTCGACCTGTCGCTGTACGAGGCGGCCCTCGCCCATCACGTGCGCTATGAGGCGACGCTGCTGCTGATGCCGGATCTGCCGTGGATCGCCGACGGCTTCCAGCGCGATGGCCCCGCGGTGCGCGATGCGTTCCACGAACTGCTGCTGCAACGGCTGCAGGCCGCGCAGCTGCGGTTCACGCTGATCAGCGGGACCGGCGAGGAACGCTGGCGCGCTGCGCTCGCCGCGCTGCGCGACTTATAATCCCCATCGCACGCTAG
>JBFGOX010000057.1:0-10211 GCA_041565015.1 Burkholderiaceae bacterium | reverse complement strand
TGCCGTTTGCGGAGCTACTCGGATGAGGATCACCGTGCTGTACTTCGCGCGGCTGCGCGAGGCCGTGGGCCGCGACCGCGAGACGCTCGACCTGCCGGAGCAGGTGACGACGGTCGGCGCGCTGCGCGGCTGGCTGATCGCGCGCGGTGCGCCGTGGGCCGATGCGTTCACCGAGATCAAGCGCATCCGCGCCGCCGTGGATCAACGAATGGCCGCCGAAGACGCACAGCTTGCCGAAGGCGCGGAAGTGGCGTTCTTTCCGCCTGTCACCGGAGGCTAGGATGAACTGCCGGCACCCGCAGTCCCGCGGCGGCCAAACATCTCGATCGCGCAACCAGCACCACTTCCGCGAGCGCTGACATGCCGGTTCGCATCCAGACCGAGGCGTTCGACGCCGGCGCCGAAATCGCCGCGTTGCGCGGCGCCGATCCGAAAGTGGGCGCGGTGGCAGCCTTCATCGGCGTGGCGCGCGACGTCAACGACGGCGAACGCGTCGCCGCGATGACGCTCGAGCACTATCCAGGCATGACCGAGCAGGCGCTCGAGGACATTTGCGCGCAGGCGCGCGCGCGCTGGAAGCTGATCGACGTGCTGGTCGTGCACCGCGTCGGCACGCTCAGGCCGACCGACCCGATCGTGCTGGTCGTCGTCACCAGCAGCCACCGCGGCGAAGCTTTCGCGGCCTGCGAGTTCGTGATGGACTACCTGAAGACCGAAGCGCCGTTCTGGAAGCGCGAGGCCACCGACAGCGGCGAGCGCTGGGTCGAGGCACGCGAAGCAGACGATGCCGCGCGCGATCGCTGGCTGACCGACAAATAGCGCCGTTGAGCCTTGTCCGCTGGGGCGCGGCTTCAGCGTGTCTGCGCCAGCCGTGACGCCGCGCCGTGCAGGTGTGCGTTCGCCAGCACAGGGCGCGGCTGTCTTTCGCGTGCGGCGAGCAGCAGTGCAGCCGCAACGTCGACTGCGCGGACCGGGCGCAGCGTGGCGGGGAGCAGCGCATGCAGCGGCCGCGCCGCGAGCAGGGCAAGCCGCTCGCCAAGGCGGATCTGCGGGCGATCGCCGTCGAGCAGGCTCGGCCGTGCAATCACGAGGCTGTTCAGGGGCAGCGCCCGCAGCGCGTCCTCGGTTTCGCCCTTGACGCGGTTGTAGAAGACCCTGCTTTGCGCATCGGCGCCAATGGCGCTTATGAACAGAAGACGTCGGGCGCGGATTGCGCCGGCCCAGCGGGCCAGCGCCAGCACGAAGTCGTGATCGACGCGGCGAAACGCGGCCCGCGAACCTGCGGCGCGCAACGTCGTGCCGAGACAGCAGTAGACGTCGAGGCGTTCGCCAAGGTCGCACAGGTCGGCAAGCACCGTTGCGAGGTGGTCGAAATCGGCGTCGCGGCGCTCGATCTCTGCCCGATCTTCGGCAAGTTCGTGCCTCGCCAGCGCGACGACGCGACCGTATTCGGGTGCGTCGGCCAGCAGCGGCAGCAGTCGCGATCCGACAAGCCCCGTGCTGCCGGCGACGACAGCCAGTTTCGCTTTGCGCGCCATGGCGTGTGACGAAGTGGCGGACAGTCTAGCGACCCTTTGGTCGGGCGCCGCCGCGGCGCCCGATCGCCGCCGTTGCCGCGCACCTCGAAGCCGCTTGTCGACAGCGAAAGAATACGCTCGCGGTGGCGAGAACATCGGGACCGGTCAGCGCGGTGCGAGGCCAGCCTCGTGCAGGAAGCGATGCAGTCCGCGCGCGAAGCGCTCATAGCCGGCGGCGTTGGCGTGGATCTGGTCCGATTTCAACGCCGGATCCGACAGCACCTGGGCCCAGCCTGCCGCGAACAGCGGCACGCGCTGCTCTGAGGCCAGCGCCTCGTACAACGGGTGATCGTCGAGCGAGCGCAGCAGCGCGCCGGCAATCGTCGGCTTCGGCACGGCGATCAGGACCGCCTGCGCGCCTGCGCGGTTGATCTCGGCGAGCATCGCAGCGATCGCCGCTCGTGTTTCTGCCTCCGGGATCTGGCGCAGGAAATCATTGCCGCCGATCGACACCAGCACCAGCGCCGGCGTGTGCTCGGCGAGCAGGGCAGGCAGCCGTTCGCGTGCCTGCGCGCTGGTGCTGGCCGGAACGCCGGCATTGACCACGTGCCATCCGGTCAATTGCGCCAGCCGTGACGGGTAACTGCTGGCGCTGTCCGCGCCGCTGCCATGGGTCAGCGAATCGCCGAGCGCCAGCACCGTTGCACCGGCGGGAAGCGACGCGAAACGCGGTGTCGTCCGCTTGCAGGCCGCGAGCAGCGCGGCCGCGGCGGCGAGCAGAGCGCGGCGGCGGGCGTTGACCGCCCTGCGTTCAGTCGAAGGCAATCGTGTAGACGAGATCGACCGCGTTGTCGGTGCCGGCGCGCGCGATTGCCGACAGCCGGCTGGAAAGCTGGTAGTTCATCTGAACGATCCGGCTCGATCCCGACACGGCCTGCTCGTAACTCACCGTCAACGCATCGTTCAGTCGTTTGCCGATGGTGATGATCTCGCCCGCCACCGTCGTGGTCGAGGCCTCGTCGCTGCGCAGCGAGCCGGCGACGCCGCGACTGGGCAGAAGCGACGCCGCGCCGATCTGTCCGCTGCGAACGGAAAATTCGTCGATGCCCAGCGAGCGCGTGATGCGCGTCGTATAGCCTTCACCGCTGCCGCCGAGCAGTCCGGCGGCCGCTTGCGCCAGCGCAAGGTTGTCGCCTTTTGACTGATCGGCTGGGCGCCCGACGACCAGCCACGAAAGGGCTTCGACGTCAGCCATTGGCGGATCGCTGTGCAGCCGCACCAGCGGATTAGCGGCCGTGCGGGTGATCGTGACGCCGACTTCGACCGGCAGGCCCGGGCGAACCGCCAGGATGTCGAGGCCGGGATTTTCCGCCGCGCCCTGGAAGTTCAGCCGCCCGCGGGCGATCTTCAACTTCTGGCCGAAGCCTTCGTAGACGCCGTCGACGGTGGCGATCGATCCGACCGCACTAACCACACCCTTGCCGGCACTGCGCAGGCGAATTGCGCCCTCTACGCGCGTATCAAGGCCGCTGCCGCGCACGTAGAAGGCGGGACCGAGGTCGATGCCGAGATCGAAGCCGACGGTGACACGACGCTCGCGCGTCTCGATCTCCTCCTGCGCGCGGATGACGACGACGTCGGAGGACAGCGACGGCAGTTCCGACTGCGAAAAGTCGACGAAGCCACCGACCGCGGCGACCGCGCCATTGAGCTGGACGTGCTTGGCCGACGTTTCTATATTGGCGCCCCCCGAGGCGAGGATCCACCGATCGGGCCGCTGCAACAGCGGCAATTTGTCGGCGGCGACCTGGATCAGGCCGTTGAAATCGCGCAGCCGCAGGCGTCCGCTGGCGTTGACCGATCCGTCTTCATCGGTCTTGATCGCCAACCCGACGCGCCGGTCGGCGGGGCGCACGCGCGGCGGACCGGAGAAGTGCATCTCGTCGAGCACGATCAGGTCGTCCTGCAGGTGGGCGCGAAGACGACCGTTTTCGAGCCGCATGCCCTGTTCGACCCACGCCAGGCGCAAGTCATCGCCGGTCAGGCGACCCGTTGCACTCGGATCGCCAGGCGTGCCCTCGATCCGCACCGTACTGGCCAGTTTGCCGCCAAGGCGCACGTTGGCGCGAATGTGATCGGACAACAGGGCGTTGACCCAGTCCATCGTCGGCAGGTCGAAGGCGCCAAAGATGAGCCACGGCTTTTTCTGCGCCAAGCGCCAGCCCGCCTCGGCGGACTTGTCCAGCGACGCCTGCATCGCCACGCCGAGGCCGCCTTTCTTCTCGGTTTCGATGCGCGCCAGCGCATTGAGCTCGTTGGACTTGACCGTTGCCTCGACGCGCACGTCGTTGAGCTTCAGCGCCGAATCCGAACCACGCCCGGCATACAGATCACCGCCCGTGCGCTCGACCAACACATGACCGTCGAGCTGCTTGCCAAGCCGCACATCCCATTCGCCGCGCAGCGTCAGCGGCGTGCGGTCGCCGATCGGCGCGAGCACCGGCGCGATTGCCCCTTCGACGGGCGGGATCAGCAACATCGGTTGCAGGCCGCTGAAGTTGCCGCTGGTCGAAACGCGGCCGCCATCGGCACTGAAGCGAATCGCGTCGAAACGAATGTGGCGCAAGGCCAACTGGGCCGGGCCGAACTCGGTCTTGGCGCCGAGCACCAGGTTGGCGGGCAGCAGCAGGCGCAGATCGACCGGCGCACCGACCACCAACTCGCGCAGCAGGCCGCGCCATGCGTCCTGGCGCCAGCCGCCCTCCGCATACAGCATCGCACTGTGCGCCTGTTCGGTGGTTCCCTGGATGCGGATGCCGTGCTGGCTGAGGCGGCCGTTGACGGCGAGGGTCACGGCGCGGACGGCCGAATTGGGCTGCGCGCGCATCGCATATTGCGCCAACCCCGCCTGCAGCCGCACTGCGCCGTCGGCGCCGCCACCATAGCTGACGTCGGCCTGCGCGCTCTTCAGCGTGTGATCGGCATAGCGCAGGTCGCTGGCCGACAGCACGGCTGTTACCGCTGGCGCAGTCCATTCGCCGCTGGCGCTGCCGGTGAGCTTGACCGCGCCCGCAATCGGCGCCTTCGGGTCCGATGGCAGCAGCTCCGCGAGCACCGGCACGTCGAGCGACACCTCGAGCGTGCGATCGGCAGCGCCGAGTCCGCCCCTGGCCTGCAGTTGCGCCGAGCGCACGCCGATGTCGACGTCCATGTCGAGCCGCTGTGCGGCGTCGAGATCGACACGACCCTGCGCCTTCAGCGGCCGGCCAAAGGCGGTGCTGTCGGCCAGCGCGAAGCGGACGCGGCCGTTCGGCTGCGGCTGCAGCGCGCCGCTGGCAGAAAAGCTTCCCGTCAGTCGTGCATCGACGTCCTTGACCAGCAGCCCCGGTTCGAACCGCTGCAACTCGCCTTTCAGTTCGATCCTCATGCTGTCGGTCAGGCCGACGACGCCGCTGGCGGCCACGAAGCCGGAGCCGAGGGTCAGCCGAGCCGCGTTGATCGTCGCCTCGCGCGGCGTGATCTGCGCGTCGGCCTTCAGCGTCGCGGCGGGACGCCCGCGGTTTGCCAGGTCGGCGAGGACGAAGATGGTTTCTGCCTCCTGGCGCGCCTTGACGCTGCCGTCAAGGCGCAGCGGCTGCAGCTTGCCGTGCAGCTTGGCCGGATCGACGTCGGCGAGCTTGACGCTGGTCTGCCAGCCAAAGCCTTTTCCGTACTGCATGGCGAATTCGCCCTGTGCGGAACCCTGGATCAGTTCGGCAAGCAGGCGGTCGACTTTCAATTCGCTGGCGTTGGCCACGATCCGCGCGCGGGCGGTGCGCACGGGGATGCGCTGCTCGTCGATCGTCCCCGGCGCGCCGTTGACCACCTGCAAGGTGCCGCTGACCTCGTTCATCGCCTCGTTCGGCGACAGCGCCGCCTTGACGGAAAGCTCGGCGGTCGGCGCCGCCGCGGCCCAGACGCGCGGGTCGACGCCGGACAGGTTCAGTTGCAGCGACTTGACTGCCGGCGAATCGAAGCTGCCGATGCGCGCCGAGAAGGTTCCAGAACTCCCGGCGCCGGCGAGGTCGCCGTCGACGGTCATGTCGACCAGCGAACCCCTTGCGCGCAGGTTGACCTGCATGGCCTTGTCCTGGACCTCGGCGTTGACCGCGGCGTCGGCCTGCAGCGTGAACGGACGCGTGCCGCCGAGGTCCAGCGCGAGCTTCGCCTTGTGCGGCCCGTAAGCGACCTGTGTCTGCTCGAGGCGATAACCGGAAGGCCCGGCCGCCACCTTCGCCTGCAGCGCCGAAATCTTTACCGGCGTCTCGCCGAGTCCGAGCGTCATTTCGTCGAGCGCCAGGCGGTCGACCGACAGCGCCAGCGGCAGGCCGATATTCTCCAGCGGGGGCGACGGTTCCTTAGGTTCGGTCGCTGGCTTCAGATCGACGCGCAGCGCCGCGGCGGTCAGGTGGTCGAAATCGAGACGCACCGGCCGCCAGTGCCAGTCGCGCAGCAGGATCCGCAGGTCGCTCGCTTCGATGCGGGTGCCGTCGACCTCGACGAGCAGTTCGGCAAATCCGAACTCGCGGGTCAGCGCACCCACCGTTCCGGTTGCCTCGATCTTCACCGGCGAGAATCGGCTGGCCAGCGCGATTATCGTGTTCAGTCCGGCGGTGGTGCCGACCAGCCAGGCAAGGGTTCCTGCGATCGTCGCGACGAGGACGAACAGGCCGCCGAGCAGCGAGCCGACCGCCCGGCGCACGACGCGCGGCCGCCGCTTCGCCGGCGGCGCCGGTGCGGGCGGCGGCGCGGGAGCGGGCGCAGGGCCTGGAGAAGGTGCTGACATCAAAAAGCAATCGCGATCGAAAAGTGGAAACGCAGCCGCTGCGTGCGTTCGCCGTAGGCCACGTCAAGCGCGATCGGACCGGCGACCGTCCGATAACGGACACCAACGCCGAAGCCCTGCGCGAGGCTGACTTCCTTGATGTCGTCGCTGGCGTTGCCGATGTCGTAGAAAACGGCCGAACCCCACTCCTGGGTCAGCCAGCGCACATACTCGACCGAACCGACCACCAGCGACGTGCTGCCCGTCGTGGCGGTGCCGACCTTGCGACCGAGGCTCTGGAACGCGTAGCCGCGCACGGTGCCGACGCCGCCGGTGCGGAACAGGAACTCGTTGGGGACGATGCGCGCGTCGTCGACGAAGACGTGACCGAGTTCACTGCGCAGAATCAGCTGGTCGCGCGGCGTCAGCGGCCAGTACAGAACGTAGCGACCATAAACACGTTCGAATGTCTGATTGAGCAGCTCGGAGACGCCGGTGCGGCGCACGCCGACCGTGCCCGCCAGCGTCAGGATCGCGCCGCGGGTCGGATTGGTGATGCTGTCGACATCGCGCCGCGTCCAGGAGTAGGTGGCCGAGACGACGTCGTTGGTCGTGTCTTCCTCCGGGGCGTCGGCGACCTCGCGCGTCTCGTGCTGGAAGTTCAGCGCCAGGCGCGTGTCGTAGCTCACCGGCCCGGAAACGCGCTTGTAGGTGCGCTGCACGCCGAGAGCCCAACGATCTGTCTTCACGCCTTCGATGTCGGTGTGCTCGTAGAGGCCGCCGAAGCTGTCCTGCTCGCCGTCGGGCTTTGGCGGCAGGAAGATATCCGCGTAGGCCACGCCGCGCGTTTTGTCCAGCCCGATGCCTGACTGCAGCGTGTACGGGTAGCCGAACAACAGCGTCTGGCGGTAGGCGATCTCGCCGCGAATGGCGGTATCGGTCGAGTAGCCGAGGCCGAACGACACGCGTTTGGTTTTCGCCTCCCTGACTTCGACCAGTATCGGCAGCTTGCCGTCGGTGGCGTTCTCCGGATTGGCATCGACGAGCACCGTGCCGAAATACGGCGAACGTTGCAGCCGCTGCTGGAAGTCGAGCAGCTTGTCGGCGTCGTAGGCCTCGCCGACTGCGATCGGGTTGTAGCGCTGGACGAGTTCGGCGTCGAAACGGGTCAGTCCTTTGACCCGCACTTCGCCCATCGTGTAGGCGGGGCCGGAGTCGATTTCGACGCGCAGCGTGGCCGTCGCCGTGTCGGCATTGATTTCCGCTGTCGAGTCGGCCAGCCGCGCCGCGGCGAAGTCGCGCGTCCGCACGCGGTTCAGCAGCTTGGTCTTGGCGCTCGACCATTCGGCATCGCGAAACGGCCGGCCCCGGGCAAGCGTCCAGCCGTCGCGAAGCGAGGCGATGCGCTCGGGCCGTTCGACGATCGCGCCGGTGAACTTGATCTCGACGTCGCCGACCTGCGTGCGCCGGCCGAGATCGAGGCGCATCACGTAGCGCGCTTCGTTCGTTTCGTCGATCGTGATCGTGATCTTCGGCGAGAAGAACCCCTCGGTGGACAGGACATCGATCGTGTCCTCGCGCAGCAGGCGCAGCAGCCGCTCCTCGTCTTCACGGTCGATCGAGCCCGCCTTTGCCGATGTCTCCAGGACCTGATCAAGCAGTTCCTTGACTTCGGCCGGGGGCGGCGCGCCGACGGCGATGCGCGCCAGCGCCTTGTCCGCGGCGTGTACCGGGGCGGAAAGGGCGAGTACGAGGAGAATGAGGATTCGTAAGCGGAGCACGTCTGGGAAGGCGGGCGTGGGCCCGCGGCCCGAACGAGAAAGCCATTCTATCGGCCTGTTGAAATAGGCTGCCCGCAACCTCACGTAAGGGCAAGTTCGGCTTTCGAACATTCGACACGACCATGCGCCAGGACAAACTGACCACCAAATTCCAGGAAGCGCTGGCCGACGCGCAGTCGATCGCGGTCGGCAACGAGCACCAGTACATCGAGCCGCTGCATGTGCTGGCCGCCATGCTGCGCGACGCTGACGGCGCCGGCCGCTCGCTGCTGGCACGCGCCGGTGTGGCGGTACCTCCACTGACCAAGGCCGTCGACGCGGCGCTGAAGCGGCTGCCGCAGGTCTCCGGCACCGAAGGGCAGGTGCAGATCGGCCGCGATCTCGTGGGCCTGCTGAACCAGGCCGACAAGGAAGCGCAGAAGCGCGGCGACGCCTATATCGCCAGCGAAATGTTCCTGCTCGCGCTGGCCGACGACAAATCCGAGGCCGGACGCCTGGCCCGTGAACACGGCCTGGCGCGCAAGAGCCTGGAAGCGGCGGTCGATGCCGTACGCGGCGGCGCCAACGTGGCCAGCGCCGAGGCCGAAGGCCAGCGCGAGGCGCTGAAGAAATACACGATCGATCTGACCGAACGGGCGCAGCAGGGCAAGCTCGATCCGGTGATCGGCCGCGACGACGAGATCCGTCGCGCGATCCAGATCCTGCAGCGACGGACCAAGAACAACCCGGTCTTGATCGGCGAGCCGGGTGTGGGCAAGACAGCGATCGTCGAAGGGCTGGCGCAGCGCATCGTCAATGACGAAGTGCCGGAGACGCTGAAGGGGAAGCGCGTGCTGACGCTCGACATGGCCGGGCTACTGGCCGGCGCCAAGTACCGCGGAGAGTTCGAGGAGCGGCTGAAAGCGGTACTGAAAGAAATCGCCGCCGAGGAAGGCAAGATCATCGTCTTCATCGACGAGCTGCACACGATGGTCGGCGCCGGCAAGGCCGAGGGCGCGATCGACGCCGGCAACATGCTCAAGCCCGCGCTGGCGCGCGGCGAGCTGCACTGCATCGGCGCCACCACGCTCGACGAATACCGCAAGTACATCGAAAAGGACGCCGCGCTCGAGCGCCGCTTCCAGAAGGTGCTGATCGACGAGCCGAGCGTGGAAAGCACGATCGCCATCCTGCGCGGCCTGCAGGAGCGATACGAACTGCATCACGGGGTGGAGATCACCGACCCGGCGATCGTCGCCGCGGCTGAATTGAGCCACCGCTACATCACCGACCGCTTCCTGCCCGACAAGGCGATCGACCTCATCGACGAGGCGGCGGCACGGATCAAGATGGAGATCGATTCAAAGCCTGAGGTGATGGACCGGCTCGACCGCCGCCTCATACAGCTGAAGATCGAGCGCGAGGCGGTGAAGAAGGAGAAGGACGAAGCGTCGCGCAAGCGGATGGAAATCATCGAGGCCGAGATCAAGCGGCTGGAAAAGGAATACGCCGACTACGACGAGGTGCTGCGCGCCGAGAAGGCCGCCGTGCAGGGCACCGCGCACATCAAGGCCGAGATCGACAAGCTGCGCGCAACGATGGCTGACCTGCAGCGCAAAGGCCAGTACGACAAGCTGGCCGAGATCCAGTACGGCACGCTGCCGCAGCTGGAAGCGCAGCTGAAGTCGGCGGAAAAGGCCGGCCCCGACGGCGCCAAGCAGGAATTCAAGCTGCTGCGCAAGGAAGTCGGCGCGGAGGAAATTGCCGAGGTCGTCTCGCGCGCCACCGGCATTCCGGTGGCCAAGATGATGCAGGGCGAGCGCGAGAAGCTGCTCGGCATGGAGTCGAAGCTGCACACGCGAGTCGTCGGCCAGGACGAGGCGGTCAGGCTGGTTGCCGACGCGATCCGCCGCTCGCGCGCCGGGCTGGCGGACCCGAACCGGCCGCTCGGCTCATTCCTCTTTCTCGGTCCCACCGGTGTGGGCAAGACCGAACTGTGCAAGGCGCTGGCCGAGTTCCTGTTCGACAGCGAGGAGCATCTGGTGCGTGTCGACATGAGCGAGTACATGGAGAAGCACTCGGTGGCGCGACTGATCGGCGCGCCGCCGGGCTATGTCGGCTACGAGGAGG
>JBFGOX010000056.1:0-10277 GCA_041565015.1 Burkholderiaceae bacterium | reverse complement strand
GGCAATCTGCCTCGTCAGCTCCTCGGCACGGGCGCGCAGGTCGCTTTCCTCGCCCAAGCGCCGTTCGCGCCGCGTCGACAGCGTGCTCACCTGAACGGCAAGGCGCTCGCGGCCGTCGGCGATCAGCCGCAGCTCCGATTCCAGCTTGCCGATCTCCGCGTTCACGCGCAGTAGCTCCGACTGCGCGGCGTGCACCGCATCGGCTCCGGCGTAGTGGGCGGCACGCGCCTCCTCGAGCTGGCGCTCGGCGTTGCGCAGTTCGGCGATGTGCGCTTCCAGCGCCGTGGTCCGCGCCTCGATGTCGCGCGCGACCTTTTCCTGTTCGTTCGCCGCATCACGCTTGCGCACGAACCACAGCAGCTGCTGGCTCTCGTCGTGCCTCGCCTTCAGCTGCCGGTAACGGCCGGCGACTTCGGCCTGTCCTTCGAGTTTCTCGATCTGCGCCTCGAGCTCGCGCAGGATGTCCTCGACCCGCGTCAGGTTGTCGCGCGTGTCGGCGAGGCGGTTCTCGGTCTCGCGCCGCCGCTCGCGGTACTTCGACACCCCGGCGGCTTCCTCGAGAAACACGCGCAGTTCCTCGGGGCGAGCCTCGATGATGCGGGTGATCATGCCCTGGCCGATGATCGCGTAGGCGCGCGGGCCCAGGCCGGTGCCGAGGAACATGTCCTGCACGTCGCGCCGGCGAACGCTCTGGTTGTTGATGTAGTAGCTGGAAGCGCCGTCGCGCGTCAGCACTCTTTTGACGGCAATCTCGCTGAATCGGCCCCATTCACCGGAAATGCGGCCGTCGCTGTTGTCGAACACCAGTTCGACACTGGCGCGGCCGGCCGGCTTGCGGTTGACCGAGCCGTTGAAGATCACGTCCTGCATCGACTCGCCGCGCAGTTCGGCCGCCTTGCTTTCGCCGAGCACCCAGCGCACGGCGTCTATGACATTCGACTTGCCGCAGCCGTTCGGGCCGACGACGCCAACCAGGCTGCCGGGCACTTCGATCTGGGTCGGATCGACAAACGACTTGAAGCCGGCGAGCTTGATCTGCCGAAGATGCACGACGAATTTTCCCGGGAGGTCGACGCGGCGCGGCGGACGTGTGATCGGACGCGTCGAGGCTGTTGCGATGGCTTCGTATAATACCGCGCAAGTTTTTCGTTTCCGCTGAACTCAGGGCGCGCTGATGGCCAAAAGTCCCGCAGCCAAGCTGGACTCGTTTCCGAATCCGACTCCCGAGCGCGACTACCTGATCCATATCGAGATTCCCGAGTTCACCTGCCTGTGCCCGCTGACCGGGCAGCCGGATTTCGCCACCTTGGTGCTCGATTACGTGCCGGACAAGCGCAACGTCGAACTCAAGAGCCTGAAGCTGTACGCGTGGTCGTACCGCGATCAGGGGGCGTTCCATGAGGCGGTGACCAATCGAATCCTCGACGACCTGGCCGCTGCGCTGAAGCCGCGCTTCATGCGGCTGACGGCCAAGTGGTACGTCCGCGGCGGCATTTTCACGACGGTGGTGGCCGAGCATCGCAAGCGCGGCTGGAAAGCCGCGGCGCACGTCGAACTGCCGCGGTTCGACCCGGCAGCGAGCGTGCGCGGATGAATCCCGACCTCAATTTGCTGCAGCCGTATCCGTTCGAGCGGCTACGCCAGTTGCTCGCCGGCAATCAACCGCCCGCGGGGCTTGCCCACATCAACCTGTCGATCGGCGAGCCGAAGCACGCCACGCCGCGGCTGATCTTCGAGGCATTGACCGACGCGCTGCCCACGCTTTCGAGTTATCCGAACACGCTCGGCAGCGAGGTGCTGCGCGAGTCGATCGCGTCCTGGCTGGGGCGTCGCTACGGCTTGCCGCGCTTGAATGCAGCCACGCAGGTGATGCCGGTGGCCGGTTCGCGCGAGGCGCTGTTTGCGTTTGCGCAGACGGTAGTCGACCGTACGCGCCCCGCCCTCGTCGCGGCACCTAATCCCTTCTATCAGATCTACGAAGGCGCCGCGCTGCTTGCCGGCGCGCAGCCGTTGTTCCTGCCGTGCACGCCGGAGAGCGGATTCCGCATGGATTTCGACGCCGTCGATGCGGCAACCTGGTCGCAGGTGCAGCTGATCTATGTCTGCTCGCCCGGCAATCCGCACGGCCGGGTCATGCCACTCGAAGAGTGGAAGCGCCTGTTCGAACTCGCCGACCGGCACGATTTCGTCATCGCCAGCGACGAGTGCTACTCGGAGATCTACTTCGACGAGGCACTGCCGCCGCTCGGCGGCCTGCAGGCGGCGATCGTGCTGGGCCGCGCCGGATACGAACGTCTGGTCGTCTTCGGCAGCCTGTCGAAGCGCTCGAATGCCCCCGGCCTGCGGTCCGGATTCGTCGCCGGCGATGCGGGACTGCTGAAACAGTTCTTTCTTTATCGCACCTACCACGGCACGGCGCTTGGCCCCGCGATCCAGGCCGCCAGTGTGGCGGCCTGGCGCGACGAGGCGCACGTCGTCGAAAACCGGCGCAAGTACGCCTCGAAGTTCCGTAACGCCACGCCGGTCGTGCAACAGGTGCTCGACACGGCGATGCCAGAGGCCGCGTTCTATCTCTGGGCGCGCACGCCGATCGACGACACGGAATTCGCGCGCCGGTTGCACCAGCAGTTCAACGTCACCGTGCTGCCCGGCAGTTTCCTCTCGCGCACGCGTGACGACGGCAATCCCGGCAGCGGGTTCGTTCGCATCGCGCTGGTGGCGGAGGAACCCGAAGTGATGGAAGCCGCGCACCGGATCGCCGAGTTCGGCCAATCGCTCTGACTGTTGACCAAGGAACGTCATGTCGCACGAATCGATCATCAACGACGCGTGGGAAAACCGCGCGAGCCTGGGCCCGGGCACCAGCGGGCCGATCCGCAAGGCGGTGGAGGAAACGCTCGGCCGTCTCGACGCCGGCGAACTGCGCGTCGCCGAAAAGCGCGACGGCGCGTGGGTCGTTCACCAGTGGGCCAAGAAGGCGGTGCTGCTGTCGTTCCGGCTGGCCGACAATCGCCCGCTCGGCGTCGGCGGCGACGACCCCTTTCGCTTCTACGACAAGGTGGAGACCAAATTCGCCGGCTGGAGCGAGGCGCAGTTCAAACAGGCCGGCGTACGCGTGGTGCCGCCGGCGGTGGCACGTCGCGGCGCGTTCATCGCCCGCAACGTGGTGCTGATGCCCTCGTACGTGAACATCGGTGCTTACGTCGACGAGGGCACGATGGTCGATACCTGGGCCACGGTCGGCTCCTGCGCGCAGATCGGCAAGAACGTGCACCTGTCGGGCGGCGTCGGCATCGGCGGCGTGCTCGAGCCGGTGCAGGCCAGCCCGACGATCATCGAGGACAACTGCTTCGTCGGCGCCCGCTCCGAGGTCGTCGAAGGGGTGGTCGTCGAAGAGAACTCGGTCCTCGGCATGGGCGTTTTCATCGGCCAGAGCACCAAGATCTTCAACCGCGAGACGGGCGAGATCACCTACGGCCGGGTGCCGGCCGGATCGGTCGTCGTCGCCGGCTCGCTGCCGTCGACAAACTGCAACCTGTACTGCGCCGTGATCGTCAAGCGCGTGGATGCGAAGACCCGCGCCAAGACCGGGATCAACGAACTGCTGCGCGAGGGCACCGACGGCGGCTGAAAGCGGTTCGGATTCATCCGTTCAACGGAATCACGCGGCTTTCCCCAGCGTCGCGCTCTGCTTAAGCTAATCGGGCTGCAGCGATGATCGCGCAGGAGGAATGATGGCACTCGAGAAGCTGTTCCAGCTGATGGCCGAGAAGAACGCGTCTGACCTGTACATTTCGGTCGGCTCGCCGGTGACGATCAAGATCAACGGCGTCTGCATCCCGGTCAACCAGGAGAGGCTGATGCCGGAGCAGGTCATCGGCCTGCTCGCCGAACGCCTGAGCGACGCGCATTTCCGCGAGCTCGAGGAAACGCGCGAACTGAACCTCGGCCTGCCGGTGCAGGGGCTCGGCAGCTTCCGCTTGAGCGCGTTCCTGCAGCGCGGGACCGCCTCGGCCGTGATCCGCTTCATTCCGCACGACGTGCCGCGGCTGGACACGCTGACGCTGCCGGAGATGCTGAAGGACCTCGTGCTCGAGCGCCGCGGCCTCATCCTGGTGGTCGGCGCCGCGGGCTCGGGCAAGTCCACGACGATCGCCTCGATGCTCGACCACCGCAACGAGCTGCTCAGCGGCCATATCCTGACCTTCGAGGATCCGATCGAGTTCCTGTTCCGCAACAAGAAGTCGATCGTCAACCAGCGCGAGATCGGCGCCGATGCGGTCAGCCTGCAGGTGGCCCTGAAGAACGCGATGCGGCAGGCGCCGGACGTGATGTTCATCGGCGAGATCCGCGACCGCGAGACGATGGGCGCATCCCTCGCCTATTCGATGAGCGGCCATCTCGTGGTGGCGACGATGCATGCGACCAACAGCGCGCACGCACTGAATCGCGTCATCAGCTTCTATCCCCCGGAAACACGCCAGGCGCTGTTCCAGGACATGGCCGCGTCGCTGAAAGCGATCGTGTCGCAGCGGCTGGTCCGCTCGAAGAAGAGCGGCCGCGTGCCGGCAGTCGAGATCCTGCAGAACAGCGGCCACATGACCGAGCTGGTTGAACGCGGCGACGTGCCAGCGATCAAGGAGGCGATGGAAAAGAGTCTTGCCCCCGGCAGCCAGTCCTTCGAGCAGGGCCTGTACACGCTGCTGCAGAAGGACGTCATCACACGCGAAGACGCGCTGGCTGCGGCGGATTCCAAGAACAACCTGCTGTGGATGATCAACAACGCCGGCAAGGCACCGACGGCGCAGGCACCCGCGACCAAGAAGGAATCCGAACCGGCGTCGTTCGCCGAGTTCACGCTGAACATTTAGCATCGCGCTGCCCGCGACGCACCGGGGCGTGCTGAAAGCGGCGCGTATTGATCAATAGGCTCGTTGCCGGAGCAGTGCCGGACCGGCTGATGGCTCCTCCAGCATGTCTTCAACCCTCGAACTGACGCAACAGCTGATCGCCCGCCGCTCGGTGACGCCCGAAGACGGCGGCTGCCAGCAACTGGTCGCCGAGCGGCTGGTCCCGCTGGGGTTTCGCGCCGAGCCGATCGAGCGCAGCGGAACCACCAATCTGTGGCTGCGGCGCGGCGAGAACCGGCCAACCGTCGTCTTTGCCGGTCACACCGACGTGGTTCCGCCGGGACCGCGCGAACAGTGGGCCACCGACCCGTTTGCGCCGGCGATCCGCGATGGTGTGCTGTACGGGCGCGGCGCCTCCGACATGAAGAGTTCGATTGCCGCCTTCACCGTGGCCGCCGAAGAGTTCGTTCGCGCGCGGCCCTCGCACGGCGGCTCGATCGCGCTACTGTTGACCTCCGATGAGGAAGGGCCGGCCACCGACGGCACGATCGCCGTAGTCGAACGGCTGACGGCCCGCGACGAGGCGATCGACTACTGCATCGTCGGCGAACCGACGTCGGTCGAACACCTTGGCGACATGATCAAGAATGGGCGGCGCGGCTCGCTGTCGGGCAGGCTGCTCGTCCATGGCATCCAGGGCCACGTCGCCTACCCGCACCTGGCGCGCAACCCAGTGCACCTGGCCGCGCCGGCGCTTGCCGATCTGGCCGCCGAAATCTGGGATCAGGGCAATGCCCATTTTCCGCCTACGACCTTCCAGATCTCGAACGTCCGCGCCGGCACCGGTGCATTGAACGTGATACCCGGAACCTGCGAGATCGAATTCAACCTGCGCTTCGCGCCGGTGTCGACCGCCCAGTCGCTGATGCAGCGGATCGAGGACATCCTGCGCCGGCACCGCCTCGACTACGAGGTCACATGGACGGTCGGCGCCCAGCCGTTCCTGACCGAACCCGGACAACTGAGCGAAGCGCTTGCGAAAGCCATCGCCGAGACGACGGGACGGCCGACACAACTTTCGACCACAGGCGGCACGTCGGACGGCCGCTTCATCGCCACGATCTGCCCGCAAGTGATCGAATTCGGGCCGACCAATGCGACCATCCACAAGGTCAACGAATGCATTCGGGTGGCCGATCTCGAGCCGCTTAAAGACATCTATCGCGGCACGCTCGAGTTGCTGCTGAAGGAGCCGTGACCATGAGCATCGACGCCCAGGCCAACTTGCGCACGATCCGCGACGTGGTGCGTTTCGCAGTGACACGGATGAACGAGGGCGGGGTGTTCTTTGGCCACGGCAACACCGATGCCGTCGACGAAGCGCTGTTTCTCGTGCTGCGCTCGGTGCAATTGCCGGTCGAGCGGGCCGATCTGTTCATCGACGCCTTTCTGACCCACGCCGAAATCAATTCGCTGATCCAGATGATCGATCAGCGCGTGCGCCGGCGCGTGCCGGCCGCTTACCTGCTGCGCGAGGGCTGGCTGCAGGGCTACAAGTTCTACGTCGATGAGCGGGTCATCATCCCGCGCTCGTTCCTGGCCGAACTGCTGAAGGACGGGCTCTCGCCGTGGGTACAGGAGCCGAAGGCCGTCGCCGACGTGCTCGACCTGTGCACCGGATCGGGTTGCCTGGCGATCATGGCGGCCGACGTCTTCCGCAAGGCGCAGGTCGACGCCGTCGACGTGTCACCCGATGCACTGGCCGTGGCGAAGCGCAACATCAGCGACTATCAGCTTGCCAAGCGCGTCAGCGCCGTTCAATCGGATCTGTACGGCGACCTGCCGAGCAAGCGCTACGACGTCATTCTGTGCAATCCGCCGTACGTGACCGACGAGTCGATGGCGGCGCTGCCGCGCGAGTACCAGCAC
The DNA here is from genome assembly GCA_041565015.1 of Burkholderiaceae bacterium. GTDB lineage: Bacteria > Pseudomonadota > Gammaproteobacteria > Burkholderiales > Burkholderiaceae_F > JADJWR01. The sequence continues at coordinate 3,498 of JBFGOX010000056.1, read as the reverse complement.
GAGCCGAAAATGGCGCTCGCCGGCGGACCGGACGGCATGGCGATCGTCCGCCGCGTCGTTCGCGGCGCGCGTGGCTACCTGAAGCGCGGCGGCATGCTGTTCGTCGAGGTCGGCGGCGGACGCGCCGCTGCCGAACACGTGCTCAAGGATGTGCCGCTGACCTGGCTCACGACCAGCGACGGCGATGACACCGTATTCATGGCGAGGCAGGAGGAACTGCCCTGACCGGCCGCCAGTGATAGGTCAAGCAGCCGTTTGCCTGCCTGCTGTCGCGGTCTCCAAGGCTCGTCGCTGCGACGAAGCCGAACCCAGCCGGTAACAAAGCCGAGCCGATTTCGCCGCTCGCCGGTCACTGATCACCCGTCGCCAGGTGCGCGGTTAACATCCGCGCCATGCTGCGTCTGATCGATCTGGCTGCCGCGCGCGGCGTCCGCATTCTCTACAAGAACGCGACCCTGACCGCGCCGCCGGGCGAGCGGATCGGGCTCACCGGCGCCAACGGGTCCGGCAAGTCGACGTTGTTCGCGCTGCTCCTCGGCGAGCTGACGCCGGAATCGGGCCGCATCGAGGCCCCACCGGTTGCGCGCATCGCTCACGTCGCCCAGGACATCGAAGCGAGCAGCGAGTCGGCGCTCGACTACGTGCTGGCCGGCCACGCGCCGCTGATGACCGCCCGTGCGGAAGTCGCGGCGGCGGAACGCAACGACGATCACGAAGCGCTTGCGCACGCGCACGCCAGCCTGGCTGAACTGAACGAAGGCGCGATCGTCGCGCAGGCGGCCAGCGTGCTGAACGGGCTGGGCTTTGCGCAGTCCGACCTGTCGCGATCGGTGGCCGAGTTCTCCGGCGGCTGGCGCAACCGGCTGGCGCTGGCGCGCGCGCTGCTGCGGCCGGCCGACCTGCTGCTGCTCGACGAGCCGACCAACCATCTCGACCTCGACTCGGTGATCTGGCTGGAGGCCTGGCTGAAGAAACAGCCCGCCACCGTGCTGCTGATTTCGCACGATCGCGAGTTCCTCGACCGCTGCACGACGGTCACGTGGCATATCGCTGACGGCCTGATTCGCCGCTATGCCGGCAACTACAGCGCGTTCGAGCTCGCCTGGGCCGAGCAGGTGCGGCAGCAGGACGCCGCGGCCAGGTCCTACGCGCGCACGGCCGCCCATCTGCAGGGCTTCGTCGACCGCTTCCGCGCCAAGGCGACCAAGGCGCGACAAGCGCAGAGCCGCATCAAGATGCTCGAGCGGCTGGTCGCCGTCGAACCGGCGCGGTCCAGCCGCGACTGGCGCTTCGAGTTCCCCGAGCCGCGCAAATTGCCCGAGCGTTTGCTCGACGCCGAAGGCATGCGCCTGGCCTATGGCCCGCGCACGATCCTCGACGAAGTGACCTTCCTGATCCGTTCCGGCGACCGCATCGGCATCCTCGGCGTCAACGGCGCCGGCAAGTCGACGCTGGTGAAAAGCATCGCCGGCGAACTGGCGCCGCTCGCCGGCGAGCTGCGACGCGGCAACGGCCTGGCCATCGGCTACTTTGCCCAGCACCAGCTCGACCAGTTGCGGCCCGACGAATCGCCGCTGCAGCACCTGCGCCGGATCGCGCTCGAATCCGAGCCGCAGGCGCGTGAGCAGGACCTGCGCAATTTCCTCGGCGGCTTTCGCTTCGGCGCCGAGCTGGCCGCGAGCCCGGTCGGCCCGATGTCGGGCGGCGAAAAGGCGCGCTGCGCGCTGGCGCTGCTGGCCTTCAGCCGGCCGAATCTGCTGCTGCTCGACGAGCCGACCAATCATCTCGACATGGAGACGCGCGAAGCGCTGACGATGGCGCTGTCGTCCTATGGCGGCGCTCTGCTCCTCGTCTCCCACGACCGTCACCTGCTGCGCGCGACGACCGACCAGCTCTGGCTGGTGCACGATGGCCTGGTGAATCCCTTCGACGGCGACCTCGACGAGTACGCCGCGCTGGTGCTGGCCAGCCGGCGTCTTGCGCGCGAAGCGCAAGTTCGGGTTGATGCCGAGTCGACCAGCCGCCGCGACGAGCGCCGCGAAGCCGCTCGCGAGCGGCAGCGGCTGGCCAGCGCCCGCCGCCCGCTGCAGCAGCGAATCGACAAGCTCGAAGCCGACATCGCGCAACTCTCCGGCGAGTTGCGCGAGCTCGATGCCCGGCTCGCGGCGCCGGAGTTCTATCACGGTGACGGCGCTGAAGTCGCCGAGGCGCTGCGCAGTCGCGGCTCGCTGGCACACCGACTCGAGCAATTCGAATCGCGCTGGCTTCAGCTGCATGGCGAACTGGAGGCGATCACATGAGCGGTAAACCGCTGTCCGGCCTGCGCGTGCTCGACCTGACACGACTGCTGCCCGGGCCTGCACTGAGCATGCACCTGGCCGACCTTGGCGCCGACGTGATCAAGGTCGAGGACACGGGCGACGGCGACTACATGCGCAGCTTTCCGCCGCTGGCGCGCAACGCCGACGGCATGCCGATCAACGCCGCGTTCGAGAACGTCAATCGCGGCAAGCGTTCGATCTGCCTCGACCTGAAGCAGTCCCGCGGCCGGGAATTGCTGCTGAAGCTGGCCGGTACCGCCGACGCCTTGGTCGAGGGCTTCCGACCGGGCGTAATGGACCGGCTCGGGCTCGGCTGGCCCGCGCTGCACGATTGCAATCCCAAGCTCGTGTTCTGCTCGCTGACCGGCTATGGCCAGACGGGGCCGCTGGCGTTGAGGGCAGGCCATGACCTGAACTACTGCGCGATGACGGGCGTGCTCGACCAGATCCGCGCCGAGGGCCGGCCAGCAATGTCGAACCTGCAGATCGGCGATCTGCTCGGCGGGACGCTGACCGCGCTGTCGGCGCTGCTTGCGGCGCTGCTCGGTGCGCAGCGCAGCGGTCGCGGCAGCCGGGTCGACGTGGCGATGACCGACGGCCTGCTCGCGCATCACATCTTTCCGCATGGCGATCTCGATGCCGGCCGCACGCCGGTTGCCGGCGAGACGCTGCTGACCGGCGGCGCGCCCTGCTATCGCATCTATGAAACCGCCGATGGCCAGCACCTGGCCGTCGGTGCGCTCGAGCTGAAATTCTGGCAAGCATTCTGCGACGTCGCCGGGTTGTCTGACTTGCGCGATCAGCACTGGGCACGCGGGCTGGCGCCCGGCAGCGCGGCTTCGCATGGGATCGCCGAACGGGTTGCGGCGCGGCTGCGGGAAAAAACGCGCGCCGAATGGGAAACCGTTTTCGCCGACGTCGACGCCTGCGTCACGCCCCTGCTGACGCCAGCCGAGGCGCTCGCGCATCCCCATCATCATGCGCGCGGGCTCGTGCACCGGCGGGGCACGGTGACGGCCGTCGGACCCCTGGCGCGCGTCAACGAGAACGGCATCGCTGCCGACCGTGCGCCGCGGGCCGGCGAGCACACGCGCGCGCTGCTGGACGAACTGGGCCTCGGCGAAGAAGCTATCGAGGAACTGCTCGCGCGGGGGGTCGCACGATGATCGAACGCCGC
>JBFGOX010000055.1:0-10280 GCA_041565015.1 Burkholderiaceae bacterium | reverse complement strand
TTCCCCGCCTCGCCGAGCGCTGTGCAAAGCGCGGTCAATGATGACAAGCAAGTCGCTTGCCAGAATCCTCCAAAAAGCGGAAAGAAAATGCAACTCAGCACTCGCACCGAGCGAGTGCCAGCGGGCGGCCGATAAGACAGGCGCCTGGCACGGCGGGTGACGTCAGGGGTGACCGTACGGCGGGCGGGCAGGATGCGCCGGCGCAGTCTTGCCCGCGCGACGGTCGCAGAAAAGATCTGCGACGGACGGATCAGCGCAACTGCGCCATCCAGACGGCGGCTTCGACGCGCGAACGGAAACTCAATTTCTTCAGCAGGTTCTTCACGTGCACCTTGACCGTGCCTTCGGTGATCGACAGGCTGCGGGCGATGCGCTTGTTGCTCTGCCCATCGGCGAGGCAGCGCAGCACCTGCTGCTCGCGCTCGGTCAGTGCCGACAGGTCGCGACCGACGCCGCGCGCCGAATCCTGCGCTTCCTGGCGCAAGGCGCCGGCCAGCCGCGCCGCCAGCGCCGCGCCGATCACCGTCTCGCCGGCCAGCGCGGCGCGAACGCGCTCGAGCAGTTGCTCGGGTTCCATGTCTTTCAGCAGGTAACCGTCGGCGCCGGCGCGAATGGCGCCGATCAGGTCTTCGGCCGCATCCGAAACGGTCAGCATGACCACGCGCCGCGACGGATCGTCATGCTTCAGCGCGGCGAGGATGTCGAGCCCGCTTTCGGCCTTCAGGTTCAGGTCAAGCAGGATCAGATCGGGCTCATGCTGCCCGACCAGCGCGAGCGCCTGCTCGCGATTGCCGGCCTCGCCAACGACATCGATCGACGGCTCCATCGACAGCAGCTGCACGACGCCCTTGCGAAACAGCGGATGATCGTCGACCACGAGGACCGTGTTGCGGCTGTCCATCAGGCCGTTTCCCGCTTCGCTTCGGTGACGGCCGCCGACGGCGAGGCGGCGAAGGCCGTCCTGGCGCCGAAGCGAAGCGCCACCCGCGTGCCGCCACCGGCCCGGCGGCCGATGTCGATCTCGCCTCCGAGCAATCGCGCACGGTCACGCATGATCTCGAGCCCGAAGTGCTGCGCCGGCGATGCGTCGGTCAGGATGCCGATGCCGTCGTCGTCGATGCAAAGCGCGAGCGTGCCGTCCGCTTCCCGGCGCATTTCGATCGAAACGGCCTTGGCGCGGGCGTGCTTTTCGATGTTGGTCAGCGCCTCGCGAACGATCTGCAGCAGATGGATCTGCGCATTGGCCGACAGTTCGATGCCGACCAGTTCGTCGTGCACGGCGACGGCCAGCCCGCTGCGCCGCTCGAATTCGGCCACCACCTCGCGCAGGGCCTCGGAGAAACCGCCGCCGCCGACCTTCAGCCGGAACGTGGTCAGCAGTTCGCGCAGCTGCCGATAGGCGCTGGCCACGCCTTCGCGCAATTCGGCGAGCACCGCCCTGGCTGCGCGCGCATCGCCGCCGGAGTCGACCAGTGTTGCCAGCCGCATCAGCTGGATCTTCGTGTACGAAAGCGACTGCGCCAGCGAATCGTGCAGTTCGCGGGCGATCGCCGAGCGCTCCTCGAGCAGCGCCAGCCGCTGGTGTTCCTCGCGCCGCTCGGCGGCCGCCAGCGCCGCCCCGATGTGCCGGCCGATCGTCTGCGCCAGCTCGAACTGCCAGGCTTCGAGCCCGCGCCCCGGCGCGAGCGCCAGCGGCATCACGCCGTAGGTGATGCCGCCGTCGACCAGCGGCACGCTGATCATCCGCCGCTCGCCGCGGTCGGTCATTTCGGTGCGCGACTCCAGCCGCCCGTTGGCGAAACACTCGTTGCAGCGGCTCTGCAGGCAGAGATCGGCGTGCAGCGCCTCGTCGCCGGCGATCGGCGCACCGCGCAGGCTTTCGGCGCGGCGCGCGCAGATCACCGCTCCCTCGGTGCCGAGCACGCGACTCAGATTGGCGAGCAGGGTCTGCAGCGTCACGGCGTCGAGCGGTTTATCCGACAGCGCCTTCGTCGTTTCGTACAGCAACGCCAGCGAGCGGTTCTTGCGCTCGAGATCGGCGGTCTTTTCGCCGACCTGCTTTTCCAGTGATCCGTACAGCCTCGCCAGCTGCTCGACCATCAGGTTGAATGCCTGGCCGAGCTGACCCATCTCGTCCGGGCCGGTGGCTTTCACGCGCGCCTTGAACGAGCCGGTGCGCACTGCCCGCGCCGAGCGCAGCAGCTCGTGCAGCGGCTGGAACACCTCGACATGCAGCAGGACGATCGCCGTGACCACGAGCGCGAAGATCATGAAGAAGGCCACACCGAGCCACAGGCGCAGCCACTGGATGCCAGCCTCGACATCGCGCTCGAGCAGCACCACGAAGTGGTCGACCTCGGCCACGAAGCCGTCGATGACGGCTAGGAAGACCGCACGCTGCGCGGGCTCGGCGATCGCCGCGCGGGCCAGTGGCTGCACGCTGCCCTGCCAGTCGGTGACGATGCGTTCGTAGGCTGCACGCAGTTCCGCCTGCGGCTCGGCCGGCACCGCGTCAACCAGCACGCGACTGCGCAGGCGCGCCTCGAAGCCGTCGATCGCGCCGAGCGCCGCCGCCGTGCCGCTTTCGGGCGAGCCGTCCAGGCTGGCGATGCGTGTGGCCAGCGCATACGACTGCATGCGCAGCGAACCGGCGACGTTGATCGCGCTTGCCTTGCCGGTCGATCTTTCGGTGAACACGGTGGCGATCAGGATCACCGCCAGCGCGATCAGCGTCACCACGCCGAGCGCGACGCCGACGCGCACCAGGATCGACTGGCTCCAGATCCGCTTCAACTGACTCACGCAGCCTCCGCTGCCATACCAGATTCCCGTCGACGATACCGCTGGCGGACACGGCCGCGCTGACACAGGTCAGGTCGCCCACCCCGATCGGAACGGCGAGCCTACCCCCAAAGCGATAGGGTCGCCTTCCTCCGTCGCTGAAGCTGCCCGATCGGCTTGATCTGCGTCAGCGAATTCGCCGCCCCTGCGCCTACGGTGCTGAGTGGATCTGGCAACCACAAGAGCATCGGAGGAATTCATGGCCGCAGCAGCCGGCAGCGCCCAGGACGCGCCGGGTTTGAAAACGAAGCAATGGTCGGTGGTGATCCTGAGCACGCTCGGCTTCACCGTCTGCTTTGCAATCTGGATGATGTTCGCGGTGATCGGCATCCCGATCAAGAAGATGCTCGACCTGAACGCCACCCAGTTCGGGCTGCTGACCGCCACGCCGGTGCTCACCGGGTCGCTGGTTCGCGTGCCGCTCGGCATGTGGACCGACAAGTACGGCGGCCGCATCGTCTTCTTCGTGCTGATGCTGTCCACCGTCATTCCGATCTGGCTGCTCGCCTACGCCACCGAGTTCTGGCAGTTCCTCGTCATCGGCCTGTTCATCGGCCTGGCCGGCGGTTCTTTTTCGGTCGGCACGCCGTACGTCGCGCGCTGGTTCGACCGCCAGCACCAGGGGTTCGCGATGGGCATCTTCGGTGCCGGCAACGCCGGCGCGGCGGTGACCAAGTTCGTCGCCCCGGCGCTCGTGGTCGGCTTCGGCTGGGCGATGGTGCCGCATGTCTACGCGGTGGCGATGCTGATCATGGCCATCGCCTTCTGGATCTTCACTTACGACGACCCCAAGCACCGCGTGCCGGGCCATATCACCTACCGGCGCCAGCTCGAGGCGCTCGCCGACCCGAAGGTGTGGAAGTACTGCCAGTACTACTCGATCGTCTTCGGCGGTTACGTCGCACTGAGCCTGTGGATGGTCAACTACTACGTCGGCGAGTTCGGGCTCGACATCCGCGTGGCGGCACTGCTGGCGGCGTGCTTCTCGCTGCCCGGCGGCGTGCTGCGCGCCTTCGGCGGCTGGCTGTCGGACCGCTGGGGCGCGCATCGCGTCAGCTGGTGGGTCATGTGGGTCAGCTGGATCTGCCTGTTCCTGCTCGCCTACCCGGCCACCAGCTACACGGTGACCACGCTCAACGGTCCAGTCACTTTCACGCTGGCGCACAACGTCTGGACCTTCACCTTCCTGATGTTCGTGCTCGGCATCGCCTGGGCGATCGGCAAGGCGAGCGTGTTCAAGTACGTCGCCGACGACTATCCGACCAACATCGGAACGATTTCCGGGATCGTCGGACTCGCCGGCGGGCTCGGCGGCTTCATCCTGCCGATCATGTTCGGCGCGCTGCTCGATCTGACCGGCGTGCGCTCGACCGCCTTCATGTTGATGTACGGCGTGGTCTGGGTGTCGCTGATCTGGATGTACTGGACCGAGGTGCGGCGCACCGAGGTGATGGGCCCCCAGGCCGCGGCCTTCAGCCTGAAGGGCTGAACACACAGAACAGCAGAACGTCAACCTAGGGAGCAACCATGGCAGCCACCCAACCGGCCGGCGAAACACCCCGGCCCACCAGTTCGGTCGACATCGTCGACTGGCATCCGGAAGACCCCGCGTTCTGGTCATCGACCGGCAAGCGTATCGCCAACCGCAATCTGTGGATCAGCGTGCCGAGCCTGCTCAACGGCTTCGCCGTCTGGCTGATGTGGGGAATCATCACCGTGCAGATGCTCAACCTGGGCTTCCCGTTCACCCAGGCGCAGCTGTTCACGCTGACCTCGATCGCCGGACTCGCTGGCGCCACGCTGCGCATACCGGCGTCGTTCTTCATCCGCATCGCCGGCGGCCGCAACACGATCTTCCTCACCACCGCGCTGCTGATGATCCCTGCGGTCGGCACCGGCTTTGCGCTGATGGACAAGACCACCCCGCTGTGGGTGTTCCAGCTGATGGCGCTGCTGTCCGGCATCGGCGGCGGCAACTTCGCCTGCTCGATGTCGAACATCAACACCTTCTTCCCGAAGTCCCAGCAGGGGCTGGCGCTGGGCATCAACGCCGGGTTGGGCAACTTCGGTGTCACCACGATGCAGATCCTGATCCCGCTGGTGATGACCACCGCGGTGTTCGGCGGACTCGGCGGCGATCCGATGACGCTGGTGAAGCCCTCGGGCACGCTGATCGGCAAGATCGACGCCGGCACGCCGACCTTCATCCAGAACGCCGGCTTCGTCTGGCTGCTGCTGCTGTTGCCACTGGCCTTCGCCGGCTGGTTCGGCATGAACAACCTGGTGCCGATTTCACCGCACATCGGCTCGACGACGCGCGCCTTCGGCCGCATCCTGCTGCTATACGGCGTGGCGCTGATCACCGCCGCGGTCGGCCTGTACCTGTACCTGCCGGCGCCTACGGGCCTTGGCGTGCTGAACATGTGGATCGCGCTGCCACTGATCATCGTGGCAACGCTGTTCGCGATGAAACTGGTGGCCTTCGGCGACATGAAGGCAAACCTGCAGCGGCAGTTCGCGATCTTCAACGACAAGCACACCTGGGCGATGACCGCGCTGTACATCGTCACCTTCGGCTCGTTCATCGGCTTTTCGATGGCGCTGCCGCTGGCGATCACGGTGATCTTCGGTTTCTCGCACGTGCAGGGTGCCGACGGCAGCTGGCAGCACCTGGCCAATCCCAATGCGCCGAGCGCGCTGACATATGCCTGGATCGGACCCTTCGTCGGCGCGCTGATCCGCCCCGTCGGTGGCTGGATCTCGGACAAGGTCGGCGGCTCGATCGTCACGCAATGGATCTCGATCGTGATGGTGGTCGCTTCCGCCGCGGTCGGCTACGTGATGATGCTGGCCTACGGCTCGAAGACCCCCGAGCAGTACTTCTTCGTCTTCATCGTGCTGTTCATCGTCATTTTCGCCGCCAGCGGCATCGGCAACGGTTCGACGTTCCGCACGATCGGGATCATCTACAACCGCGAGCAGGCCGGTCCGGTGCTGGGCTGGACCTCGGCGGTGGCCGCCTACGGCGCTTTCGTCGCGCCCCTGGTGATCGGATCACAGGTCAAGGCCGGCACGCCGCAGATTGCGATGTACGGCTTCGCCGCCTTCTACGCCGCCTGCCTGCTGATCAACTGGTGGTTCTATCTGCGCAAGGATGCCTACGTGAAGAACCCCTGAACGCGACACGAACCATGACCGCAACGACCACTCTTCATCTCGCCAGTCACTGCCGGTGAGCGAACAATCGGAGCACGACTCATGAGCAACTTCCTCGACCGTTTGCTGTTCTTCACCAAAGACAAGGCGACCTTCTCCGACGGCCACGGTGTCGTCACCCAGGAGGACCGCCGCTGGGAAGACGGCTACCGCAAGCGCTGGCAGCACGACAAGATCGTGCGCAGCACGCACGGCACCAACTGCACCGGCTCGTGCAGCTGGAAGATCTACGTCAAGGGCGGCATCGTCACCTGGGAAACGCAGCAGACCGACTATCCGCGCACGCGCCCGGACATGCCCAACCACGAGCCGCGCGGCTGCAGCCGCGGCGCCAGCTATTCCTGGTACCTGTACTCGGCCAACCGCCTGAAGTACCCGATGGTGCGCGGCCGCCTGATCCGCCTGTGGCGCGAAGCGCGCAAGAGCATGGATCCGGTCGAGGCCTGGGCTTCGATCCAGGCCGATACCGCCAAGCGGCGCGAGTACCAGAGCAAACGCGGGCTCGGCGGCTTCATTCGCGCCGGCTGGGACGAGGTCAACGAGATCATCGCCGCGGCGAACGCGTTCACGGTCAAGACCTATGGACCGGATCGCGTGATCGGCTTCTCGCCGATTCCGGCGATGTCGATGGTCAGCTACGCGGCGGGCAGCCGCTACCTGTCGCTGATCGGCGGCGTGTGCATGAGCTTCTACGACTGGTACTGCGACCTGCCGCCGTCGAGCCCGCAGATCTGGGGCGAGCAGACCGACGTGCCGGAATCGGCCGACTGGTACAACTCGACCTACATCATCGCCTGGGGCAGCAACGTGCCGCAGACGCGCACGCCCGATGCGCACTTCTTCACCGAGGTCCGCTACAAGGGCGCCAAGACGGTGGCGATCACGCCGGACTATTCCGAGGTCGCCAAGCTGTCCGACGTCTGGCTGCATCCCAAGCAGGGCACCGATGCCGCGCTCGGCATGGCGCTGGGCCACGTGATCCTGAAGGAGTTCCATCTCGGCGCCAAGAAATCCGAGTACTTCACCGAGTACGCGCGCCAGTACACCGACCTGCCGCTGCTGGTGCGGCTGAAGAAGGACGGCGATCGCTTCGTCGCCGACCGCTACGTGCGGGCCAGCGATTTCGACGACAAGCTGAGCCAGAACAACAACCCGGAATGGAAGACCGTCGCTGTCGAGGAAGCCAGCGGCAAGGTCGTGCTGCCGAACGGCTCGATCGGCTTTCGCTGGGGTGAGGACGGCGACAACAAGGGCAAGTGGAACCTCGAGCGCCGCGAGGCGCGCAGCAACGAGGAGGTCAAGCTCGCGCTGTCGCTGCTCGAGGCCAATCTCGGCGGGCAGCTGGCCACCACCCCGGTGTCGTTCCCCTACTTCGGCGGCGTCGAGAACGAGCACTTCACCGCCAATCCGCTGAAGGAGGTGCTGGTTCGCAACGTGCCGACGCTGACACTGACGCTCGGCGGCGAGGACGTGCAGGTGGCAACCGTGTTCGACCTGCTGGTGGCCAACTACGGCGTCGACCGCAATCTGGGCGGCGACCACCTCGGCACGTCGTACGACGACAACGCGCCGTACACGCCGGCGTGGCAGGAGAAGATCACCGGCGTCGACCGCAAGGCGGTGATCCGCCTGGCGCGCGAATTCGCCGAGAACGCGCACAAGACGCGCGGCAAGTCGATGGTGATCATCGGCGCGGCGATGAACCACTGGTACCACTCCGACATGAACTACCGCGCGGTCATCAACATGCTGATGCTGTGCGGCTGCGTCGGCCAGAGCGGCGGCGGCTGGGCGCACTACGTCGGCCAGGAAAAACTGCGGCCGCAGACCGGCTGGACGCCGCTCGCCTTCGCGCTGGACTGGAACCGGCCGCCGCGGCAGCAGAACTCGACGAGTTTCTTCTACGCCCACACCGACCAGTGGCGCTACGAGAAGCTCGGCGTCGACGAGATCCTGTCGCCGCTTGCTGACAAGGGCAAGTTCGCCGGCAGTTTCATCGACTTCAACGCCCGCTCCGAACGCATGGGCTGGCTGCCGTCGGCGCCGCAGCTGCAGACCAGCCCGCTGCAGGTCTGCCGCGATGCGGCCGGCGTCGGCATGGAGCCGAAGGACTTCGCGGTGAAGTCGCTCAAGGAAGGCAAGCTGAAGCTGTCGTGCCTCGACCCGGACAATCCGGCCAACTGGCCGCGCAACCTTTTCGTCTGGCGCTCGAACCTGCTCGGCTCGTCGGGCAAGGGACACGAATACTTCCTCAAGCATCTGCTCGGCACCAGCCACGGCGTGCTCGGCAAGGACCTCGGCGAGGAAGGCGCACGCAAGCCACTGGACGTGCAATGGCACGAGCAGGCGCCACAGGGCAAGCTCGACCTGCTGGTGACGATCGACTTCCGCATGAGCACGACCGCGCTGTACTCGGACATCGTGCTGCCGACGGCAACCTGGTACGAGAAGAACGACCTGAACACGTCCGACATGCACCCCTTCATCCACCCGTTGTCCACGGCGGTGGATCCGGCCTGGCAGGCCAGGAGCGACTGGGAGATCTTCAAGGGCATCGCGAAGAAGTTCTCGGAGGTCTGCATGGGCCATCTGGGCCTGGAGAAAGACCTCGTGCTGGTGCCGACGCTGCACGACACGCCGACCGAACTGGCGCAGCCGCTGGAGGTCAAGGACTGGATGAAAGGCGAGGTCGACCTGGTTCCGGGCAAGACCGGACCGCAGATGGTCGTCGTCGAGCGCGACTATCCGAATACCTACAAGCGTTTCACCGCGCTGGGCCCGTTGATGACCAAGGTCGGCAACGGCGGCAAGGGCATCGGCTGGAACACGGGCGACGAGGTCGAAGCGCTCAAGGCGCTCAACGGCACCGTCACCGAGCCCGGCGTCACGCAGGGCATGGCGAAGATCGAAACCGATATCGACGCCTCCGAAGTCATCCTGATGCTGGCGCCGGAAACGAACGGCCATGTCGCCGTCAAGGCTTGGGATGCGCTGTCCAAGATCACCGGCGTCGATCACAAGCACCTGGCCCTGCACCGCGAGGACGAGAAGATCCGCTTCCGCGACATCCAGTCGCAGCCGCGCAAGATCATCAGTTCGCCGACGTGGTCGGGCCTGGAAAGCGAGAAGGTCTCGTACAACGCCGGCTACACCAACGTGCACGAGCTGATTCCCTGGCGCACGCTGACCGGGCGACAGCAGTTCTACCAGGACCACGCCTGGATGCTGGCTTTCGGCGAGGGCTTCTGCGTGTACCGGCCGCCGGTGGACATGAAGGCCGTGCACCCGATCAAGGGCTACAAGGCGACCGGCCAGAACGAGGTGGTGCTCAATTTCATCACGCCGCACCAGAAGTGGGGCATCCACTCCACCTACACCGACAACCAGATCATGCTGACGCTGAACCGCGGCGGCCCGGTGGTCTGGCTGTCGGAAGCCGACGCCAAGACGGCCGGCATCGTCGATAACGACTGGATCGAGTTGTACAACGTCAACGGGGCGATCGCCGCTCGCGCGGTGGTCAGCCAGCGCGTCAATCCCGGCATGTGCCTGATGTACCACGCGCAGGAGAAGATCGTGAACACGCCGGGCTCGGAGGTCACCGGCCAGCGCGGCGGCATCCACAACTCCGTGACCCGCGCGGTGCTCAAGCCGACGCACATGATCGGCGGTTACGCGCAGCAAAGCTACGGCTTCAACTACTACGGCACCATCGGCACCAACCGCGACGAGTTCGTCATCGTGCGCAAGATGGCCAAGGTCGACTGGCTCGACGAACCCGCACCGGATGCGATGGCCCAGGCCGCCGCTGCCGCCAACGCGTAAGGAGACCGGAAATGAAAATACGCGCACAAATCGGCATGGTGCTGAATCTCGACAAGTGCATCGGCTGCCACACCTGCTCGGTGACCTGCAAGAACGTCTGGACCAACCGCCCCGGCATGGAATACGCGTGGTTCAACAACGTCGAGACCAAGCCCGGCATCGGTTATCCGAAGGAATGGGAAAACCAGGACAAATGGAAAGGCGGCTGGACCCGCAAGCGCAGCGGCAAGCTCGAGCCGCGCCAGGGCGGCAAGGCGCGCATCCTGATGAACATCTTCGCCAATCCCAATCTGCCGGAGATCGACGACTACTACGAGCCATTTGACTTCGACTACGAGCACCTGCACACGGCGCCGGAAATGAACGCGGCGCCGACCGCGCGGCCGCGCAGCCTGATC